>JBHIFE010000025.1:0-16325 GCA_046760985.1 Dehalococcoidales bacterium | reverse complement strand
GTTTATGAGAGAATCAAGATGCTCATGAATAGCTGTAGCCAGGTTTTCCTTAAGTGATGTTAGATCCTTAGCCTGCTGCCAGGCGATAAAGATTTCACGGTTTTCACTATTTTCAAAGTATTCCGGGGAAAAGTTTTCACCACCACCTTTAAGCTCGGGATGCTGCAAGAGTAGAGCTAAGCAATATTCCTCCAGAGGTTTGGATACAATTGGATGCATGGCATGGGCAGTAGCTATCTCTCTTGGCTTTTGAGCCTTGCGTCTTGCCAAATATTCCTTTAAACTAGCCTCCATATTATTATAGCTAGTTCCTATTAGTTTAGTCAATTTTCGTAGATAGTGGTCACGGCGGATATTATCCTTTATCTCAGCAATGATGGGCAACAGCTTATCAGCGGCTAAGGACTTATCCCTAGCGGTGGTTAAATCCAGTTTGGCGGTAACCATATTGAAAGTGTAATCAACTATGGGCAAGGCGTCTTCCATCAGTTGCTGCCAAGTTTTAGTGTCTGTTTTAATAACATCGTCGGGGTCTTGCCCCTCAGGTAGTATGATGACTTTTACCTCAGCCCCGATGGTATTTTCATAGCCTACCCCCCGTAGCATGGCTTCCTCTCCGGCAGCATCGGCATCAAGGGCTAAAATCATATTCTTGGTTAGCTTTTTCAGAAAACTAACCTGTTTCTCAGTAACTGAGGTTCCCATGGAGGCGACTACATTGCTGAAGCTATTTTGGTGGGCGGTAATAACATCCATATAGCCTTCAACAATCACTGCCATATCCTGCTGCCTTATACTGGCAGCGGCAAAGTTTACGCCATAGAGGTTACTACTCTTATCGAAGATTGGTGTTTGGGGTGAGTTAACATACTTGGGTAGTGAATCATCAAGCACCCTGGCACCAAAACCAATGACGCGCCCCTTGATATCCAGTATGGGGAACATTAGCTTATTGCGAAAGCGGTCGTACGTCTTACCGTCTTCCGCCTCTACCATTAGACCTGCGGTTAATAGTTCCTCCTTGGCATAGCCTCTCTCCGATAGATATTGCTTTAGGGATTCCCGGCTATTCAGGCTAAAGCCTAGTTGAAAGTCAGCGATGGTTTTGGCTGAGAACCCCCGACTGGCTAGATAACTTCGCGCCTTTTTCCCATCTGGGGAGTTAAGAAGTAGATTATGGAAATATTGGGCAGCAGCCTCGTTAACTTGATATAACTTCTCTTTCTCCCCCTTCCTCTCCTCCTGTTCAAATCTTGATGGGATGGTAACCCCCGTTCTTTGGGCGAGGAGACGCAGCGCATCCCCGAAGCCAATGTTCTCCTTCTTCATCACAAATGAGAAAACATCGCCACCAGTATTACAGCCGAAGCAATGCCAGCTCTGCTGTTCAGGATAGATGAAGAAAGAGGGGTGTTTTTCGCTGTGGAACGGGCATAGTCCGCTGAGATTCCGTCCCGCTTTTTTCAAAGAGACGTACTGGCTGGCAACATCGACAATGTCAGTCTTTTGTTTTACCTCAGTTATGACGCTCATCTCTTTATATACTACCTCCCCCTCAATCTTCCCTGGATAACTAACCTTTGTTCAAGTTTGCCTTTTTGAGTTCTTCAGCCAGTCTCAGGGCATATTGGTCAGTCATACCGGCGATATAATCAACTACTCGCCGTTCTGTATCATCACTACAGGCACGATATTCTAATGGCAACTTGCCCTCATGTTCTTTGAGGTGGCTGTATAGTAGGCAAATTGTTTCTCTTGCCCTTTCTGTCTCCTCCTGTGCCGCCTGCAGGTTGTATACTCGCTCAAAAAGGAATTCACGGAGACTATTTGCTGCCTCCAAAATTTGAGGACTCATACTTATAGTAGGTTTATCTGTCTTAATTGTAGCATAACCGGTAGCTCCCCACGAGTTGTCAATAATATCGGAGACCATGGCGTTAATGCGCTGCGAGTGAGAAATGCCCAGTACTTTAACGGCGGAAAGTGGTAAATCTCGCTCGGTGATAATGCCAGCTCTTATGGCATCACCAATGTCATGGTTGATATAGGCAACTATATCAGCAATCTTGCACACCTCACCCTCAAGGGTATTCATTTTCCCCCAGTCTTCTCCTAGAATATCCACCCTTGTCTTAGAGTGATTTAGGATGCCGTCTCTCACCTCCCAAGTGAGATTCAGTCCTTGACCATCTTTTTCTAAGACGTCAACAACCCGCAGGCTTTGCTCATTGTGTCTGAATCCCTGGTAATAGAGTTCATTCAAGACATCCTCACCCACATGACCAAAGGGAGTGTGTCCCAAGTCATGACCTAGGGCAATTGCCTCAGTCAAGTCCTCGTTAAGATTTAGGGCTCGAGCTATGGTTCGGGCTATTTGAGAGACTTCCAGAGTATGGGTAAGCCGGGTTACGTAGTGGTCGCCCAGGGGGGCAATGAAAACCTGTGTCTTATGCTTGAGACGCCGAAATGCTTTGCTATGTATAATGCGGTCTCGGTCACGCTGGAAGGCTGTTCTTATTGGGCAGGGTTCTTCTGGTCTGAGCCTGCCTTTTGACAGCTTACTTTTTGCGGCATAAGGAGAGAGGCTTTCTTCCCTTTCTTCGCTTATTTGGCGGATATCAAGCTGCCTAACCACTAAGTTTCTAATCTCTCTTCTGCGTTAGCAATTATCTCTCGGGCGTATCAATGAGATTAACTTTAGTAGTGTTTATTATACCATATTCCCTTTCTGCTTGAAAGGAGGGGCTAGGGCGAATATCTAAAGAAAGGGGTGGAATTGACAAAGAATCTGTTATTTTTTAGTTGACAATGGTAAGCTAGGTAACGTAGAATTAGAATGCCGCTGAAAATAGGGAGGTCTGGCTATGATAGAGATGACCATTGACAGCATCCGGGTTAGTTTAATGAACTATCAACGAGTGGTGATTCTGAAAGAAAAGAGGGCAGGGCGTTATTTGCCTATATGGATCGGTGCTGCGGAAGCCGATGCTATAGCCGTAAAGTTGCAGGGTGTTAATGTGCCAAGACCTCTAACTCATGACTTGCTCAGCTCGGTTATTGACAGATTAGGAGCTACTGTGGACTCCATTATTGTCAGTGACCTTAAGAGTGATACTTTTTATGCCAAAATTATTCTCAATATAGATGGGGGACAAATAGAAATTGACTCTCGCCCCAGCGATGCCCTGGCACTAGCAGTGCGGGCTCAAGTACCTATTTATGTCGATGAGGCGGTTCTGGATAAAGCTGGTATTCTGCTAGATGAGGAAACAGGAAAACCTATTCTTGAAGAAACAGAAGAGGCTGGTGGTAAGGAGAAGAGGGTGAGCGAAGAGGAAATGAAAAAGCTGTCGGCTTTCTATGATTTCATTAACACTCTTGATTTGGATGACTTTGACAAGCGCAAATCTTAAGCTAGGGTTTTA
Source organism: Dehalococcoidales bacterium (assembly GCA_046760985.1). GTDB lineage: Bacteria > Chloroflexota > Dehalococcoidia > Dehalococcoidales > RBG-16-60-22 > JBHIFE01. The sequence continues at coordinate 12,900 of JBHIFE010000025.1, read as the reverse complement.
CACTCTCAGGTGTGGCTAATGGAAGAGAGACTTATCAAAAAATTGATGACCTCAATGAAGTGTGATTCCTGTGGGCGACACTACGAAGCGTATAATGTTGATGTTCTTGGTCACCGTGAGGACTTGTGGTTTTTGAGGGTGTTTTGCCCAGCTTGTAATACTCAATGTCTGGTGGCGGCTGTAGTTAAGGAGGACAGGATAGTTGAGGCGGTTACCGACCTCACTAAAGCGGAGCTGGATAAATTCAAGGATAGTGTGATTGAGGTAGATGACGTGTTAAATATGCACAATTTCTTAAAGAACTTTAATGGAGATTTCTCTCGGCTTTTTAGTCAGAGGTAGTTTTAAGACAGATTATTTTTCCAAATATTAACTGCGAGGAGCCCTAGAATTAAAAAGTTAGGGCTCTTTTGTTGGTAAGTAATTTCTCAAAACTAGCTTGACCTAAGGCAATAGATTTGATATGCTGCTCACGGTTGGAATATTGAGGTTGGCATGAGCAGATGGGTGGCAGCCCTAAGGTTGGTAGGGGTGGGCTTTTTTATCGGTGGTTCTATTCTCTTGGGGGTGGTTATTGGTCTCTGGCTTGATAGCCGCTTTAATACTAGTCCTGTTTTAGTGATAGTCGGGTTGGTTCTTGGGGTTATGGTTGCTTTTTATGGTGTTTACCAGATGCTTTTGCCCCTGATGCGTAACAAGCAAGGCAAGGAGAATAGCTAGTGCCTAAACGAGGCTACGCGGGTTTTTCGCTCCCTATTTTAGCTGGGGTTTTACTCGTTTTCCTCTTGCTCTTTGTAGTTGGCTTTGTTGTTGGTCCTCTGGGCAGGAGTATGCTCGGTGACCTCGGGTTGCCGAGTTGGCTTAGTGTTCCCCAGCCAGAGGTTGAGCTGCCAGCTGAAAAAGTCTTTCACCTGTTCGGTTTTCCTATTACCAATAGTATTATTGGTGCTTGGCTTACCGTAATTGTCTTGGTCAGCTTTTGCTATGCAGTTACTCACCGCATGAGAGTTGTGCCGGGTAGGTTACAGAGTGCCTTTGAATTTTTACTTGGCTGGCTCTATAACCTCTGTCAGCGAGTTGCTGGGGAGGAAAATGGGCGGCGCTTCTTCCCGGTGGTAGCGACTATCTTTCTCTTTGTTGCTTTTAATGCCTGGCTGAGTCTGATTCCTGGATTTGGCTCAATAATGGTTACTACTGCCGAAGGTGAACAGGTGCATTTGCTTAGGGGCGCCAATACCGATATAAATATGCCTCTGGCTCTAGCGCTGGTGTCCTTCATCTTTGTTGAGTACTTCGGCTTAAAGTCGTTAGGGATTAGTTATCTAAGGAAGTTTTTTAATGTGGGACAGTTTTTTCGAAGTATCGGTCAGATAGTTAGAGGTAAGCTTCGTACCGGGCTTAACGGACTAATTACCGGCTTTATTCATATTTTTGTCGGCTTTCTGGAAACATTGAGTGAATTGGTGCGTATTGTCAGTTTTACCTTCCGTCTTTTTGGTAATATGACGGCAGGGGAAATATTGCTGCTAATAGCTGCTTTCCTGATTCCCTGGGTATTTGCCTTGCCGTTTTATGGACTTGAATTGCTCGTCGGCTTTGTCCAGGCGCTCATCTTCGGTGGGTTAACCCTGGTGTTTCTTACCCTGGCGGTGGCTCATCGTGGAGCGGAAGCGGCTTGACATAAGAATATTGCTTTAGGCAATTGCAAAAAGGAGGTAGATAATGGATCCAGTGACGATGAAATTACTAGCGGTGGGGTTGGCAGCTAGTCTAGGATTATTGGGACCAGCGCTAGCCATTGGACTTATTGGCTTTTCTGCTCTACAGGGCTTAGCCCGCAACCCAGAAGCAAGTGGTCCGATAATGACTAATATGATACTGGTTACTGCCTTTGCTGAGGCTATCGGAATTTATGCCCTGATTATAGCTATTATCTTGGCTATGATTGTGTAGCGATTATTTAAGGAGGCTATTATGGGACAGGAAGGGGTACCTATTTCAATCGCAATTATTATTGCGTCAGCAATTTTAGGAGCAGCACTTCTGATTGGTATGATATTTCTAGCTATATTCCCTAGCTAGGTGTGTCTAAAGGCTAATTAATATATTAAGGAGAGGAAAAATGGGGGGACTTGCTGACTTGGGCATAAACTTGCCAGTGTTAGTGGCACAAATCATAAACTTTGCTATTTTGTTCGGTCTTTTGTATCTGGTTGCCTATAAGCCGATTATGAGAATGCTTGATGAGCGCTCACGAAGAATCAAGGAGAGCATGGAGCAGGCTGACTATATTAAGGAGCAGGCAGCCCGCATTGAGGAAGAGGGTAAAAAGCAACTTGAAGTGGCAAGTAAGGAAGGGCAAAAGAGAATAGCCGAGGCGGTGCGAACTGGAGAGGAGATTAAACAAAAGGCACAGCAAGAGGCTAGGCAAGAAGCAGAAACCCTTATTACTCGAGCTCGTACTGAAATTCAACGAGAGCGGGACGAGGCTATTGATGAGTTGCGTAGGGAGGTTGCCGATTTAACTATACTGGCGGCGGGGAAAGTGATTGAGCGTTCATTAGATAAGAAGGCACATCGCCAGCTTATTGACAAAGTGCTGGAAGAGAGCGTGACTCTGAGGAAGAAGTAATGTATTTAGGGGGATACTGTGGCTAGAAGGGCTTATGCCAGACGCTACTCCCGCGCAGTATTTGAGATTGCACTGGAGACAAAAGAATTAGATAGGTGGCAGTCTGACCTGAAAAAGATGGTCGGTGTAGTTGAGGATGCTGCATTTATGGTCTTACTAGAAAGTCCCAGATTGCATTTTGAAGATAAAGCCAGGCTGCTATCGGAGTGGCTGGAGGGCATAAATCCTCTAGCATTAAACTTAGTTCTTTTATTGGTAGCTAGGGGCAGGCTGGGTATAATCGGTGATATTGCTGACGAATATCAACGGTTGCTGGATAGCTATCGTGGCATTGAGCAAGCTGAGGTTACTACGGCTGTTCCCCTTGATGATGCGGATAAGGTGAAGATAGCCGAACATCTCGGAACTATAGTGGGTAAGAAGGTAGTGCTCAAGTGTGAGGTAGACCCTAGTTTGATAGGAGGATTTGTAGCTAGGATTGCTGATAAGCTACTGGATGGTAGTACCCGCAGTAAATTGGTGGCTTTAAGAAAGGAGTTAGTCAGCGCGGGGAGGTAGATCGATGACAACAAGAGGGCAGGACATTGTTTCTGTAATCAAACAGCAGATTAAGCAGTTTGGCACGGCGGTAACCATGGTGGATGTGGGCACGGTGGTTGAGGTTGGGGACGGCATTGCCCGAATTCATGGGTTAACCGCAGCCAGATATAATGAGCTACTTCAATTTCCTAACGAAATTATGGGTATTGCTCTAAATCTGGAAGAGGATAGTGTGGCTGCCATTATTCTTGGTGACTACACTAAGGTTAAAGAAGGCGATGAGGTGCGGTGCACTGGTCGGATTGCTGAGGTACCCGTAGGTGAAGCACTTATTGGGCGAGTAGTTGATCCCTTGGGTCGTCCCCTGGATGGCAAAGGGTCAATTAAGGCTGATAAGACTCGACCCGTGGAACGGGTGGCACCTAACGTGGTGTTGCGTAAGTCTGTAGATACCCCGGTGCAAACCGGTATTAAGGCGATAGATAGCATGATTCCTATCGGTCGGGGGCAAAGAGAACTTATTATTGGTGACCGGTCAACAGGTAAGACGGCGATTGTCCTTGATACCATCATCAATCAAAAAGGTGGTGATTTAACCTGCGTCTACGTTGCCATTGGGCAGAAGGCATCTAAGGTGGCGCATGTGGTAACCACTCTGGAGACTTACGGAGCCATGGAGCACACCATTGTGGTTGCGGCGAACGCTTCTGAATCAGTGGCTCTGCAATATCTAGCTCCTTATGCTGGCTGTGCTATAGGTGAGGAGTTTATGGAGCACGGAAAAGATGCCTTAGTTATCTATGACGACCTTTCCAAGCACGCCTGGGCTTATCGGCAACTTTCATTATTGTTGCGTCGTCCCCCGGGACGAGAAGCTTATCCGGGCGATATCTTTTATTTGCATAGCCGCTTGCTGGAGAGAGCCGCTAAATATGCACCAGAATATGGTAGTGGTTCGCTTACCGCCTTACCCATTATTGAGACACAGGCTGGTGATGTTGCTGCCTATATTCCAACCAATGTAATCTCTATTACTGATGGTCAGATTTACCTGGAGACGGACCTGTTTAATGCTGGCATCAGGCCGGCGTTAAATGTGGGTTTATCCGTATCTCGTGTAGGAAGCGCAGCACAAACTGAGGCAATGAAGCAAGTGGCTGGCAAACTGAGACTGGAATTGGCTCAATATCGGGAGCTGGCTGCCTTTGCCCAGTTTGGCACCAGTGAACTGGATAAAGCAACCAGAGCTCAGCTTGACCGTGGTCAACGAATCACTGAAGTCCTGAAACAACCTCAGTTTGTCCCCATGTCGTTAGAAAAGCAGGTTATGATTCTGTATGTAGCCATTAATGGTTATCTTGATGATATACCTTTGGACAAGGTCGCTGCTTTTGAGGCTGATTTCCATAAGTTTATGGATAAAAATCATCCTAAAGTAGGTGAGTCTATCGCCAAGGAAAAGGAAATCAGCACTAAGACTGAAAAGGCGCTAAAGGCAGCCATCTCGGAGTTCAAGAAAGGTTTCCTAAAGCCGGTTGAGGAGGGTTAAGTCAAAGCTTGGCTAATATTCGGGTAATTCGCCGCCGAATACGGGGTATTCAAAACACGGCTAAGATTACTAAGGCTATGGAGATGGTTGCCGCTTCCAAGATGAAGCGGGCACAGGAGCGTGGTTTAGCCGGACGACCCTATTCGGAGAAGATTCAGCAAGTTATCGCCGATTTGGCGGCTTTACCCGAGACAGATAGGGTATTACATCCTTTATTGCAGCAGAGACCAGTGGCTAAGGTTGCTATAGTCCATATTACCCCTGACCGTGGTTTTTGTGGTGGACTTAATACTAATCTTAATCGGCTAACAGCCAGCTTCATACTGGAGCAAAGTGTGCCAGTCACCCTTATTGCTGTTGGTCGCAAAGGACTAAGTTTTATGAGGCGGTATGGTCGCGATATCCGTGCCGAGTTTACCCAACTTGGTGACCGACCTAGCTTGCTTGATACTCTACCTATATCCCGAATTATTATTGATGACTACAGTAATGGCATTGTTGATTTGGTCTATTTAGTCTATGCCAAATTCATCTCCACGATGATGCAGAAACCAGTTTTGCAGCAATTGCTTCCTGTCGAGCCAGCCAGCATACCCAGGGCGCAGAATGTGGACTATATCTATGAACCGGGTCCTGGCACGGTGCTGGGCGGGCTTTTACCTCGGTTTGTTGAGATGCAGGTTTACCATGCTATTTTGGAATCCATTGCCAGTGAACAATCAGCGAGGATGGTAGCCATGAGAAATGCCACCGATAATGCTAATGAGCTTATTACCGAGTTGACCTTGATGTATAATAAAGCCCGTCAGGAATTAATTACTAAAGAGCTTCTTGATATCGTTGGTGGAGCTGAGGCTCTGGCTTAGATAGAGAGGGGTTATTATGGCAAAAGGCAAAAAGGGTAAAGTAGCCCAGGTGATGGGGACAGTGGTTGATATAGAATTTCCGCCTGAGGAGCTACCGGCACTTTACAATGCTATTGAGATTAATACTGGTGGTGGTAAGATTGTGCTTGAGGTTCAGGATCACCTAGGGAATAACTGGGTCAGGTGTTTGGCTCTATCGCCTACCGATGGACTGGAGAGAGGTGCTGAGGCTATTGATACTGGGGCAGCTCTTACTGTGCCGGTAGGCAGGGCTACCCTGGGTCGCCTGTTTGATGTTATGGGAGAGCCGTTGGATAACCTCGGTCCAGTTAAAGCTAGGGAGCGCTGGCCGGTTCATCGGCTGCCACCTTCATTTGAGGAACAGGAGACAACCACCCAAATGCTGGAGACGGGACTTAAGGTTATTGACCTGATTACCCCGTTTACTAAAGGAGGCAAAATAGGTGCCTACGGCGGAGCTGGAGTGGGTAAGACGGTTATCATTATGGAGCTTATTCACAATATTGCCACGGTGCATGGTGGATTTTCTGTCTTTGCCGGCATTGGTGAAAGGTCTCGTGAAGGTAATGACCTGTGGCACGAGATAAAGACTTCAGGTGTGATTGATAAGACCGTGCTGGTCTTTGGTCAGATGAACGAACCCCCCGGAGTTCGTCTTCGCGTTGGGCTAACCGGCTTGACTATGGCAGAATACTTTCGTGATGTTGAGCGGCAAGATGTTTTGCTCTTTATTGATAACATCTATCGCTATATTATGGCTGGTATGGAGGTGTCAGCTCTGTTGGGACGTATGCCTTCAGCAGTGGGCTATCAGCCCACCTTGGCTACAGAGATGGGTGAGCTGGAGGAAAGGATTACCTCGACTAAAAAGGGCTCGATCACATCCTTTCAAGCTATCTATGTTCCTGCTGATGATTATACTGACCCCGGCGTAGTTACCACTTTTGGTCATCTTGATGCGGTTATTGCTCTGGAAAGGGCTCTTAGTGAGCAGGGGTTGTATCCGGCGGTTGATCCGCTAGCCTCAACCTCACGCATACTCACTCCAAGCGTTGTCGGTGAAGAGCACTACCGGGTAGCTCGTGAAGTACAGAGGGTACTGCAGCGCTATAAGGACCTACAGGATATAATCGCTATATTGGGCATTGAGGAACTTAGTGAGGAAGATAAACTTATCGTGGCTCGAGCTCGTCGTGTCCAGAGGTTCCTATCTCAACCAATGTTTGTTACCGAGGTTTTTACCGGCAGAAAGGGGAAATATGTGCCGGTAAAAGAAACGGTGCGTGGTTTCAAGGAGATTCTGGAAGGTAGATATGATGACCTGCCGGAACAAGCCTTTTATATGGTGGGTACTATAGATGAAGTTGTGGAAGCAGCAAAGAGCTTAGAGGAATAGCTTAATGTCTAGTATCAGGCTTGACATTGTTACTGCGGAGCGAGTGGTTTATGCCGAGGATGTGGATATTGTTGTTGCCCCCGGCGTGGAAGGGCAACTCGGAATCCTGCCCCACCATGCCCCTTTGATGACTACATTGCGGGCAGGCGAACTGCGGGTAAAGAAGGGTGGGGAGGAGGTCTCTCTGGCTATTTCTGGAGGCTTCCTTGAAGTGCGACCCGATAAAGTTGTGGTTTTGGCTGATGCTGCGGAAAGGGCTGAGGAAATTGATGTGGCTCGGGCAGAAGAGGCAAAGCGCCGGGCTCAAGAGCGCTTAGCTGAACGACAGGTCCCCGGAATTGACGAGGCTCAAGCTGAAGCTGCACTTCAGCGGGCGTTAGCTCGCTTGAAGGTGGCGGAAAAAGTAAGAATAAGAAAGCGAAGAGCCTAAGCTGGGAGATTATTCTTAGATAATCTCAAGTCTAACCTTGGTAGAGGCTTTAGCTGCTTTTACCCGAAGTAAGCTGCGTATGGCTTCAGCTATTCGTCCTTGTTTGCCAATGACTCTCCCTTTATCTTCATCGGCAACCTGTAGCTTAAGCGTTATGCCGTTCTCATCATCTTCTTCGTCAACTTTCACTTCATCAGGCGCATCAACAATTGATTTGGCAATGTACTCTACAAGTTCTTTCATGGTGTCTCCTTGCGTAACGGGTTCCTTCGGTTCTTTCGGATCTTTCATGTCTTGGTTTTCTCCTTACTTGTTTTGGACTTTTCTATAATGCCTGTCTTGATTAGCAATCTGGCAGCAGTATCTGTCAGTTGCGCCCCTTTCCTTAACCAGTTTAGCGCTTTTTCTTCATTGATGACCACCGTTTCTGGTTCAGTGAGGGGATTATAGTGTCCAATAATGTCAATGAAAGCTCCATCACGAGGTGCCTGAGCATCAGCAACCACAAGTCGGTAACTCGGCTTTTTCTTGGCACCTACACGTCGTAATCTAATCTTTACCATGACCAGTCTTCTTTATGTGAACATTATGCACTATAACTGGGTGGCTGTCAAATAGTGGTTAAAAAATATTGTTGCCAGGAGATTATATTGAGGTTATAATCGGGGTATGAAAGTAGAGAGGTTGCACAGTTGGCAGGTCAGTGTTACTCAGGCTCTGGACATACAGATGAAGCTAGCAGCCAAGATATCTAAAGTTAGTGAGGTCAATACTCCTCACTTTATCGCTGGTGTGGATATATCAGCAACCAAAGCACAGGGGGAGGCTACTGGTGCCGTGGTTATCTTGAGTTATCCCGAACTCAAACTGGTGGAAACAAAAAAAGCAAACGGTAAGCTTGTCTTTCCCTATATCCCCGGGCTTTTGTCCTTCAGAGAATCACCGTTAATACTGGCTGCCTGTGAAAAACTTACTGTTATTCCTGACCTTATCTTGGTTGATGGTCAGGGAGTGGCTCATCCCCGGCGAATGGGTCTCGCCTCTCACCTGGGGCTTTTGCTGAATACGCCGACAATCGGTTGTGCCAAATCCCGGCTGTGTGGTAGCCATAATGTACTGGGTGTTGAGCCAGGTAGCTATGCTGAACTAATAGATAATGGCGAAATTATCGGAGCAGCCTTGCGAACCAAGCTTGGCGTGAGTCCGGTTTATGTTTCCGTAGGTCATAAAGTTGACCTGCCAACTGCTATTCACTGGGTGTTAGCCTGCTGTCGTGGTCATCGCTTGCCTGAGCCGACTCGGCTTGCCCACCTAGTGGCTAGTGGCAATTTGGATGAGGAAAGAACTGCTTTGATATCTGAAGCCGCCTTTCAGGAAAGGTTATTCACTTAGGAAAGTGGGGAAATGCAGGAGTTAAGAGATAAAATAGAGGATTTGCGGTCTAGAATTTCTATAGCGCTGGTGCATCTTTGACATTGCTGCCAGAGAGGAAGAAATCAGCCGGCTGGAAAAACAATCATCTCAGCCCGACTTTTGGCTAGACCAGGTTAAGGCGCAAAACATTATGCGCCAGTTAGCTGGGCAGAAGAAAGTAGTGCAAAAGTGGCGAGAGCTAGAGAAAAAGGTAGCTGACATCGCTGAATTAATCTCTTTGGCAGAGGAGGATGCCTCACTTCAAGTAGAGATTCAGTCTGAGATAAAGGAGTTAGCTTCTCAGCTTGATGAATTGGAATTCCAGATAGCTTTTAGTGGCGAGTATGATGCCAGAAATGCTATTCTGGCTATTCATGCCGGTGCCGGCGGCACGGAGTCTCAGGATTGGGCAGAGATGCTAATGAGGATGTACCTTCGCTGGGCGGAGCGTCGTAATTATAAGGCAGAGGTATTGGATATGTCTCCGGGCGAAGAGGCTGGAGTAAAGAGCGGGGTCATTGGGATTGATGGTGAATACGCCTTTGGCTACTTAAAATCAGAGCATGGTGTCCATCGACTGGTTCGCCTTTCTCCCTTTGATGCTGACCATGCTCGGCATACTTCCTTTGCCTTGGTGGAGGTCATGCCTGAAGCTCAAGCTGATGTTGATGTCAAGATAGAGCCCGATGATTTGAAGGTTGATGTGTTTCGGTCTAGCGGACCGGGGGGACAACATATGCAGAAAACAAGCAGCGCCGTCAGGTTGACCCATCTGCCAACCGGGCTGGTGGCTACCTCTCAGAGTGAGCGTTCTCAGTACCGGAATAAGGAAATTGCCCTGAGAATACTTCAGGCTCGCCTGTTAGAATTAGAATTGACCAAGAGGGAAGAGGAAAAAGCTAAACTTAAAGGCAAGCGTATCGCCGCAGGTTGGGGTAACCAGATTAGAAGTTATGTTCTCCATCCCTATAAAATGGTAAAGGACCACCGGACCGACTATCAGACCAGCGACCCCGAAGCAGTATTGGATGGAGAATTGGATGACTTCATCAGCGCCTATCTCAGGTCTGACTTGGGGAGGGAAGAATGATTAAAAAAGCTAGCTGGTTAGTCTTAGTTGTTTGTCTGTTTCTGGTCTTATTGAGCTCTGTCTCGGTTCAAGCTGGTGACGGGCTAATCATACGGGATAAATCGGTTGAAGTAGATTTTCCTCTGAAACTTAGCTTTAGCTTGTTAGCCGAGAGCGATGTCAATATCACTGATGTTCGCCTTCACTATACCGTTGACCGGGCGAGCTTTGCTCAGGTAATCAGCGAGGTCTATATTGAATTTGTGCCCGCAACTGTGGTTGAGGCTGAATGGGCTTGGGATATGAGGAAAACAGGCGGGTTACCTCCCGGGAGCATTGTTGAGCATTGGTGGACAGTGGAAGATGCTGGAGGTGATAGGGTTGAAACCAAACCAGTTCAAGTCCAGTTTAATGATACCCGTCATTTATGGAACAGCTTAACCGAAGGTAGGGTAACCCTATACTGGTATGAGGGAGAGCAGTCCTTCGCTGGGGTGATAATGGCAATGGCTCAACACGTATTGACTCGACTGGCTGAGGACACTGGTGCTGAACTGAAAAACCCAGTTGAGATATATATTTACGCCAATGCTGAGGATTTGCGGGGGGCTATGATTTTTCCTCGGGAATGGACGGGAGGAGTAACCTTTACTCGATTTGGCACTATAGCCATTGGGATACCCCCAGACATGCTTGATTGGGGGGGGCGGGCGCTGGCTCACGAGTTGGCGCATCTAGTCATACATCAGATGACCTTTAATCCCTATAATGACCTGCCCACCTGGCTTGATGAGGGTCTAGCCATGTATGCTGAGGGACCACTGGAGCCGGTTCTGGTTGCTTTACTCGGTAAGGCAATAGCTGAAGATAATCTTATTTCAGTGCGCACTCTATCTAGTCCCTTTTCTGCTTATGCCGAGGAGGCTGCTCTTTCCTACGCACAGAGTCATAGTCTAGCTGAGTTTCTTATTAGTAATTACGGGCAGAGTAAGATGCTTGAGCTACTGAATACCTTCAGTGAGGGTAGTAGCTACGATGGAGCATTGAACAAAGTTTACGGCTTTGATATGGATGGTCTGGATAGTTTGTGGCGACAGTATGCCTTGGAATCAGTTAAGGTGGATTAAAAGTGGGTAGGAGATAAGGAATGGTGAAGAAGTCGTTTACCATTCATGATTTGCCAATTTCGGAGCGACCCAGAGAAAGATTGCAGAAGTTTGGTATAGAGGCTCTATCAGCTCAGGAAATTTTGGCGCTAATTCTGGGGCGAGGTATTGCCGGTGAATCGGTGATGGTAACTGCCCAAAGGCTGCTAAGCCAGTTCGGCAGTCTTAAAGGAATGGCTAACGCCTCGGTGGAGGAGCTAGCCCAAGTAAAGGGGATTGGTGTTGCCAAAGCATCTCAAATTAAGGCGGCTTTTGAATTGGTTAACCGGATGGAGGGTTATTCAGAAAGCGAAGAAAGGACTCTGGTGAAGACTCCTGAAGATGTTGCTAGTTTGGTTCAGAGCAGGCTAAAGGGTAAAAAGAAAGAATATTTTCTGGCACTGCTATTGGATACTAGAAATCAGCTAATAAGAATGGCAGAAATCTCAATCGGTAGCCTGGACAGCAGCATTGTGCACCCCAGGGAAGTATTCAAGGAGGCGGTATCAGCCAGTGCTGCCTCGGTTATTTTTGTCCATAATCATCCCTCAGGTGATACTGAAGCTTCGGAAGATGACATAAAGTTAACCAAAAGATTGGCTGAAGCCGGGGAGATTATGGGCATAGATGTCCTAGACCATATCATTATTGGCGGTAAGAGATACCTGAGTCTGAAACGAGAAGGCTTGCTTTGAGCCGGCTTACCTAGGTTAGGTCTTTCAAGAATCTCACCGAGAAACGGTGAGCCAAAGCCAGTATTATGCTGCTGGTTAAAATGGCGGTGGCTACATTGTAAGAAAAACCGGTGATGGCAATTCCTAAAGCAGTCCCGCCGGCGGGCGGGTGTTCAACATCCAAAGCTACCATTAGAAAGATGGCAATCCCAACGGCAAGCGAGTAGACAATAATGGAGGAGAAAATCGAAGAATGTGGAATCAAGGCGCACAATGAACCAGAAAGAAGTCCAACGAGATGTCCTCCGATAACTCGCCTCGGCTTAGCCGTGATATTTCTGGGCATGGTAAAGACGATAAAGGCAGTAGATCCTATTGACGCTATTACCACGGCGTGTTCCACAGTTAGAAGTAAAAGTACTATGAACACTACTACCATGGCTAAAAGACTCTGATAAAGGTAATTCTTCCATAGTCGGGGAAACTCCCCGCGAATTCTTGATAACCTTCGTTGTAGATATGATAAAAGATGCATAGCCAGCTCACCTCACTTCTAGCTACGATTATAATACCTCTTGACCGCTGGTGTATATATTAATGGCTTTTGTGTATAATTATAGAGCTAAATGATGAAGAGAGCCTTATATATCTTTTTTTCGGTATTATTTTTATGCAGTCTGCTTGTTACTAGCTGCGCTAAAGCTCCGCCGGCGGAAGGAGAGCTTAATCTATATGGTATTGACCCGATAACGCTTGACCCGGCGGTTTCCGGGGAAATGACTTCCCACGAGTATATCGCCCAAATATTTGGTGGCTTAGTTCGCCTAGATGATAACCTGGAGCCGGCACCGGATATTGCTGAGAGGTGGGAAGTTAGTGACGATGGCAGGACTTATACCTTTTATCTCAGGAAGGATGTTAAGTTCCATAACGGTCGGCAGGTTAAGGCTTGGGACTTTAAGTACTCCTTGGAACGTGCCTGTGACCCTGATACTGGCTCTCGGACGGCAGAAACCTATCTTGGTGATATTGTCGGGGTAAAGGAGGTGCTGGAGGGTAAGACTAGGGAAATTAGCGGCGTCAGGGTTATTGATGATTACACGCTCCAGATAACTATAGATGCTCCTAAATCCTATTTCTTATCCAAGCTGACTTATCCTACCGG
>JBHIFE010000024.1:0-16368 GCA_046760985.1 Dehalococcoidales bacterium | reverse complement strand
CGAAAAGTATCGGGAAGAGATAGCCAAGGTTGGTCTCAAAAGAAGTAAAAGCAGGTAGTTTGACCGCTGGATTGCCGACCAAAATAGCGATAACGGCAACAGCCAGAAACGCATACAGCAGGAACGAGTTCAAGTAGTCACGGGGCTGCAACAGGAACCACACCGGCAGGACGGCAGCCACAAAGGCATACACCAACAAAATAGGTATCCACGCAGTAAGTGGAAGTTGAAGCGGAAACAGCGTTCCTAGCCACACACAGAGAATCAGAAGAGCCACGCCAATTACGCTGCTCCAGAGGAGAGGAGCCCCCCGCCGGTAAACAAAGTAACCAAAGAAAATGGCGAGCACTATAAACAGTATGGAAGCGGTTGCCACCTCCGGAATGCCCGCGAACATCTTGGCAATGACGAAAGCAAAGACGGCCATAATCAGAATCAAAGTAAGGGTGGCAAAGGCGGCAAAAAGCTTCTTACTGCTGATGCCGACATTGTCCTTGAGGACTTCGGAGATGCTCTTGGCCCGGTGACGGACAGAAGCAAATAAAGCTGTGGTGTCATGCACAGCACCAATGAAGATGGTGCCCAGAACGACCCACAGAAATACCGGTACCCAACCGAATACCGCCGCCACTATTGGACCTACAATCGGGGCAGCACCGGAAATAGAAGCAAAGTGGTGACCTAGCAAAACCGGAGCCCGCGCCGGGACATAGTCCATATCATCGCGCATAGTATGAGCTGGGGTTTTAATCTTGGGGTCAACCCCCAGCTTTTTGACTATGAACGCGCCGTAGAATATGTAGGCCACGATAAAGGCAGCCAAGGCAATAAGAACTAACACTACCATACTCACAAGTATTTACCTCCTTTCCTAGTATTTGGAAGATAAAACACCCTGTGTCGATGATGAGGGCTTTGGTTGATAGCTTTTCATCACCTCCTTTCCTTTAGGACTGGCATAGACTTGACCTGATGAAAGGTCAACCAGCACTAGACAAACCGAATACCAGCCGTGTAGTCCAAACCAGAAGCCCCGGCTGTGTTTGAATCTTATCCCGATGCGGATGGCTTCGGGGTCAAACCCTCGCTCTGAGACCATTATCCCAGTGACCAAACTACACATGTGTTCCTTATGGGGTTTGATCAGTTCATTAGCAGCGTTCACCAAGAAGGCAATAAAATCTTGAACTTCAGGCGCATAGATTCTAGCCGGGTGACCCTCTACCAGACAGTGCTCATTGGTTTCCCAGGCGCCTAGGGTCACTTTCTTAGTGACAAAAAATTTCTCGCTCCTGACATGGGAGCGAGCATAAAGATCTACCTTCCGACCCAGAATAGAATAATCTGGGTAAGTATCAAAATAAGCCTCATATTTACGTTGCAAGGTCTCCAGATATTCCTGTAGTTTTATTGTTTTCCTCCACTGATTGTGTTCAAAAGTTGGTTATTTTTAAGTCAACTAATAGGATGAATAACAGAAGACTACATTAATATAACCCTCTTGTCAATAGGGCAAATTGCCTACCACGATATAAAAAATAGCCCTATTTAAAAGTTACAATATGTATAGTTAAAACAACTAGCAGATTATCTTGCCACCGGTAATCTCCACGATAGTCGTGGCTAACGCTAGCCCAGCGAAAAAGGGTAGAGCTGGCTAATCTGAAGAACCCTTATCTTCTTCCTCACCTGACCCAAAGGTTAAGGAGCAAAATATGTCATTGGCACCGCATTCCTGGCATTCCATCTGAAGTGCGCTATGCTCAATATCAAACTGCCGCCGGAGTACCTTTTCAATTTCCTTACGGATGTCAGCCGCTTGACTCATGGGAAGGTCACCGATAAGTACGTGACAACTCATTGCGTGTATCTCCGGTGAAATACTCCATACATGGACATCGTGAATACCCCTTACCCCCGGCAAATTTTTTAAAGTATTTATCATTCGGGCTACATCCACCTGCTGTGGAGTAGCCTCCAAAAGAACTCTTAAACCTTCCTTGAAGATGCGCCAGCCAGCTAGGATAATAATGAAACCAATAAGTACGCTGATAATCGGGTCTACCAGGAACCACCCGGTGAGCAAGATGATAACTGCCCCAATAATGACACCTATTGAAGCCAGGGCATCACCGAGAACATGCCAGAAGGCACTGCGCACATTGAGATTACTTCGCTGTTCCTTGCGTAGCCAGAAGGCAACAAAGATATTGACGCTAAGACCGATAAGGGCAACAACCAGCATGAGCGGGCTGTTAACTTCTGGAGGCTGCTGCCAGCGACGGTAGGCTTCGTAAAAGATAACGCCAGCAATGACAAAGATGGTGATGGCGTTAAATAGGGCAATTATCACTCCTACCCGGTGGTAGCCAAAGGTCATGCGAGTACTGGAAGGACGTTCCACCTGCCTCACCCCGTACCAACTGAGGGAAAGAGCTATAATATCAGCAAACACATGGCCAGCATCACTGAGTAAAGCTAAGCTGTGGGAGAGGAACCCGCCAACTACTTCTACAATGAGGATGAGACTGGAAAGCACGATGCCGAATTTAAGTTTACTACCTACCGGCAGGGGATGATGATGAGCATGTTCAGTCAATTATTATCTCCCTTCAATCCTCTTTTCCCAATATTTCTTGGAGAGCCGAAGAGTAGGCATCAAAGGTTCCAGAATCAAAGAGGACAAACACTACCTCTTTAATGGAAGTGGCGCTCTCCCGAAGAAAAGAGATAGCTGTTCTCAGGGCTACCCTTGAAGCTTTATCAACCGGATAGCCATAGGCACCGGTACTTATTGAGGGAAAGGAAATGCTAGCCAGCTGGTTCTCGGCAGCCAATCTTAAGCTCTCCTGATAGGCGCTCTCCAGCAATTCAGCTTCCCCTTTACTCCCCCCATGCCAGACAGGACCAACGGTATGGATGACATATTTTGTTTTCAAATTCCCAGCAGTGGTAATTACCGCCTTACCTGTTGGCAAACGCCCTTGCCTGAAGACGATTTGCTTGCATTCCTCCAAGATAGCCGGACCACCTGCCCGATGGATGGCTCCATCCACACCACCACCCCCCATCAAACTAGGATTAGCCGCATTAACTATAGCATCGGTAGCCTGCTGTGTAATGTCGCCCTTGATTATGGAGAGCTTCGCTTGATTAACTTTTATCTGCACCAGGTTATTTCCCATGTCTCTCACCCTGTTCTAAAAGCTTAGTTTCAAGGTAATAAAGCACCTCATTCTTAGCTCCTCAGGTGCTCTATCGCCCAGTGAATAGCCTCCTCTCCCTTAAGCTCAAACTCATAGTCAGGCTCTATTCCTTCACCTTCAATGGGTCGCCCATTAGGAGTAAGCCAGCGAGCTGTGGTGATATATAAAGCTGAGCCATCTTTGAGCTTATGGAGCATATTGACACTGCCTTTACCGAAGGTTTTGCTGCCAGCAACGGTAGCCCGACCATAATCCTGCAAAGCCCCCGCCAGCACCTCACCACCACTGGCAGTAAAACTGCCCACCAAAACAACCACAGGCAAGTCAGTAGTTACCTTCATAGGTTTAACCTCAAGGGCAGTTTGCTTTCCTTGGCTGTCCACCACATTGACAATCACACCTTCCTTTAAAAAGTGGCTGGCAACATCAACCACTGCTGTCAGTGGACCACCCGAATTACGCCGCAGGTCAATGATGATGCCTGTAGCTGCTTCCCGGGTCATATCTTGTAGCGCTGATGATAGCTCCTCATTGGTGCGCACAGAAAAATAAGTGATGTTAATGTAACCGATGTCCTCCCTCATCTCAAAATAGATACTGGGCAGCTCAATTTTAGCTCTGACTATTTCAATTTCCTCCATCAACTCGTATTGCTTAACAGTCTGACCCAAGCCCTTGTGAATGACAAGGAGCCTGACAGATGTTCCCTCAGGTCCGCGGATTTTAAGTACCGCCTCAGCCAAGCTCATCTCTGCAGTGGGCATACCATCTATTTCCAGGATTACATCGCCAGCTCTAACGCCTGCCTTTTCCGCCGGTGAATCGGGAATGGGAGCGATAATTGTCAGCTGCTCATCTCTAATGGTTACATGAGCGCCAATACCTTCAAACTCTCCTTCCAGAGCAGTCAAGCCTAGCTCATAGGTTTCAGCATCCAGGTAAGAGGTGTAAGGATCATCCAACGCCTCTATCATACCTTCAATAGCGCCTCGGCTCAGCGCGCCGGGATCAAGCTGAGCCTTATCCACATATTCATTGAGGATAATATCCCAAGCTTCCTCCACATTCTCCAGACCCTCCCTTGAGCTTGGCGGAGTTCGGTTACCCAAGTCGTAGCCAATGCCAAAAGAGAGAGCAAGAACGGTTACCAATAATAGGCTTATTAGTATAAATTTCATTCTTTTTGACATCGGCTCACTCCCTGTAAAGCATTTGGCGAAAGCCACTGACCGGAAACATTAACGAAGCTCTACCTTCTCTAAACCACCCCCTTGAATTATTAAAGGAGGAAAATTAGATAACCAAGTTAAAGGTCAAGTAAACCTGTCAGCCGAGTTACAGGATTCCCTGCAAATCAAATCGAGGCTATTGCCAAAAGTATCTATTTTCACCTTGTGCACAGTTTGCCAACTGGCATGCACTACAATTTCCATGAAATGGCTGTCCCTTCGCATTGTACCACAAAGAGCTACAGCAAAGCCATAGAGATCCTGCGACATAAGATAAAGATACTTGTAGTGGACGACCACACCATAATGCGAGACGCATTCGGGCTTTGCTTAGAGCCTTTCTTTCATGTTGGTCTAGAGATAATAAGCAGGGATGTTTTAACAAAAAATAGGTAACTTATTGGTGAGAAAGGGGTACAAATGCCGTTGCTCTAGGTCTATTAGGAAAGAGAAAATAATAACAGTCGTTGGGGCGAACCGTAATGAAAGGCGTCAGGTAGGCTTAATCAATGTTATTCGCGTCATTACTCATTATATGCGTAGTGCCGTTGCTAGCTTGGGTGGCAGTGGGCGGTGCATTATACCAGCAATACCAAGGGAGAAAGAAATAAATCTGTTAAAACAATCCCTGCCGAATTTGCTGTGCCCGTCGATTCTGATTACGTATCTATGTTTACTAGTCCCTTACGGATAGCATATTTGATGAGTTCAGTACGATTGTGTATACCTAGCTTTTCGATTATTTTGGTTCGGTGACCTTGAACTGTCTTTAAGCTGACAAAGAGCATATCGGCAATTTCTCGACTAGTGTGACCATCAGCGATTAGCTTGAGTATTTCTCTCTCCCTATCGGTCAGGCGGTCGTAGGGTTCTTCTTCGACTTGGCGCAGGTAGTCCTCAATTAGTGCTCCAGCTACAGACGGGTACAAAAAAGAGTCTCCCTTGTACACGGCGCGTATAGCTGATACTAGTTCTGAACCTAGTGCTCTCTTGGGTACAAAACCAGCAGTTCCTGCCTTGATGGCCGATAATACATACTCTCTATCGTCGTGCTGAGTTAAAACTAAGACTTTCACTTTTGGGTTCTTTTTTCTTATGCGACGGGTAGCTTCTAGACCATCCATACCAGGCATAGCTATGTCCATAACTACCACATTAGGTGCTAGCTCTAATGCTTTCTCAATAGCTTCCTTTCCTTCAGATGCTTCTCCTACTATCTCGATGTCATCGTGGATACCAAGTAAAGCACGAATGCCATCTCGCATTATGGCGTGATCATCTACTACAAGTATTTTTATCTTATCCATTGGAAACCTCCTAATTTAGGGGAATTTTAATATTGAGTTCTGTGCCACCACCACTGGGGTTTGACTGAATACTCAAGGTGCCGTTCACCAGTTCCACCCTTTCCTTCATACCCAGTAACCCCAACCCACGCGGTCTAGCCTTTGAACTTATTGCCTCCCCAACATCAAAACCTTTGCCGTCGTCTCTGACGCAAACTCTAATGGCATTCTTTTCAAAGTGTAGACTTACCTCGGCAATCTTAGCCTGGGCATGCTTGGCGATGTTGTAAACAGCTTCTTGGACAACTCGGAACAGTATTGTCTCCAACTGAGGATCCAATCTCCTCACCCGTCCGGCAGTCTTGAAGTTAACGGCAACCCCTGCCGCCCCCAAATTATTATCTACTAACCACCGTATAGCAGCCACCAACCCTAAATCATCGAGCAACGTGGGACGAAGTTCATAGATCAACCGATGTAATTCATCTAGAACGTTAACGGATAGAGCCTGTGCTTTTCTTAACACGGTCTTGGCTTTATTTGTACCGGTGGGTAACATGCCGGTCGCAGCTTCGAGATTAGCGGTTAAGCTAGCTAGAACCTGGCTTGTCTCATCATGTAGCTCCCGGGCAATTCTCTTCCGTTCTTCTTCTTGGATCGAGAATATCTCACGCAGTAGCTCACCCCGAATCTTCTCTTTGTGCTGCACTTCCTGGTGCAACCTGGCGTTTTCAATAGCAGTAGCAATCTGTCTAGCTATACCCTCCAAAAGCCGGACATCGTCGGAAGAGAATTTACGTGCCTCATGACTGGCAATATTAAGCACGCCTAAAATTTTATCTTTTGAGCGCAGGGGGACACTGGCAAATGCCCGGAGACCTTCGGCAGCTATGAGGCCAGGGTGCGCAGCCCGAGGATCCGTTGAGATGTCTTCCACCAAAATAGCCTCTCCAGTTTGAGCCACCCTTCCCGCTATACCTTCACCCAAACGACAGTACACCCCTTGAACATACTTTTGGGACAAACCGTGATGAACTCGGTAACATAGCATTTGCCTTTCTTCGTCCCACAGGAGTATGCCGCCGGTGTCTGCTTTCATTATTTCAAGTGTCCTGTCCAGAGCACTACCGAGTGCAGTGTCTAGATTGGATAAATCGGGGAGGGAAGTTAAAATCTCGGACACGCCAAGCAAAGAGGAGAGTTCCTTCGTCCTTTGCTCTAGCTCCCCGTAGGAAGTCCTTAGTTTGGTTCTCATGTCATCGAATGTCTGAGCTAGTATGCCAACCTCATCTTGCGCGGAAGTAGTAACCGGACTAACTAAATCTCCCTCAGCTATCCTTCGGGAAGCAGTAGTGAGCATTCTAACGCGGCTTACAACATCTCGGGTAGTTATAACCACGAATAGAAAGGTAATTATGATTAGTCCCGCTCCGAAGAGAAGCAAACTTAGACGCAGCTCACGGACAGGAGCGAGCGCTTCCTCCTCTGACTGCCGGATGACCACCCCCCAACGAGCCTCAGAGAGGGGAACAAAGGCTAATACGTCCCTCCTTTCTACCCTTTGCACAGGTTCATGACACGTATGACATAGCCCACGGGTTGGTTCTCCAGCGGCAATTAATGCGGCAAAGCGACCGCTATGGTCACTTCTCTCAAAAGGAGCCAGCTCGGGTCCAGGCTCTGTTCTGGCAACAACGACCCCGTTTTGATCTATAATTTCAACATAGCCTGTCTGCCCTAATCTTACCGGCTGGACAAAACCGCCAATACTTGATTGAGCAGGGTCAATGGCAACAACAAGTACACTTTTGCTGCCTTGCTGTCCTCCTTTAGTCGGGCTGGCGAGAAAAACAACCGGGACATTAGTCCCTGGTGCTAAAACAAGCCCAGAGATGCCAGCCTCGCCTCTTGTTATGGCTTGACTGATACTAGGATAGAAGGAGATGTTGAAACTTTCTATTCCGGCGATCTCTGGTTTGCTCCATATAATCTGCCCTTGTTCGTTGAGGAGGTAGATACCATGAGTATAAATTGACAAGCGTGAATATGTGTTCACCAGTGCTTCTATTTGAGCTTCAAAGTTGCCTTTTCCGCCGCCACTTTCTATCATCCCAGCAGTATTCTCCAGCTCGGTGAGGGCACGTCCTAGCGCTTCGTCTATATAATCTGCCATAAGGCTAGCAGTAGTCAGTCGGTCCTGCAACATTGTTTCGGTAGCTTGGTTCACGGCTCGCATACCCAAAAAGCTAAATACGCTAACTGCAAAGAGTAGTCCCAGCGCAGTGAGAAGAGCGATCTTCTTTCTTAAGGTTAGGCTGGTCAGGCGCTTCATCACTAAACTTCCTCAAGGTGGCTTACATATACCTCCGATTGGCTTCAAGAAAGCTCCTCGCTTCATTAACAAAGACACTCCATGATTAAAAAGTTTAACTTCTATTGTTCATTCCCTTTTTCTTAAGTGCTTCTTTTAGCGAGTCTATTTCTCGTCTTAATCTCCTTTGGCTATTGAACAAAAGAAGGATATAGCCGAAAATCACTGCCCAGACTATGGCAAAAGCGGCAAATAAATAGTTGGCATTCTCCATTTTTTACTCCTCCAATTAAATTGTCAACTTAATCGCGTAATTTCTTTAATCTTTTTACTTCAATTTGGTCACTCTTCATTGAAACTCGCTGAATCAAGAGGAGAAAATATAAAGCGGTAAAGGCAGTTAGGCTGACCAGGAGAGTTAACAGCATAGGTGGAGCTAGCCCACCTTGGAAAATCATCGGTCCAGGATGCATTCCCCGCCACAGGGTAGTGGCTAGAACAATAATGGGTAGGTCAATGAAGCCGACAATGCCGACGACAGCGGCAAAAGTGGCTCCTCGTGGTTCCTCAGTGGCAAAAGAACGCACCACAAAATAAGCGAGATAGATGAACCACAGAACGAGGGTAGAAGTCAAGCGCGGCTCCCAAGCCCACCACACTCCCCAAACCGGCTTTGCCCAGATAGCACCGGTAAGTAAAGCCAAGCTGGTAAAGATGATCCCAAGCTCAGCTGAGGAATAAGCTATAATATCCCACTTGCTCTCCCTCTTTACCAGATAGAGGATACTGCCAATAAAGACAATGAGGAAGGACAGCAAAGACAGCCATCCTGTAGGGACCATAAGGTAAAAGATTCTTTGCACAATCCCCATGGTCTCCTCAGTCGGGACGTAAACAAAGATAAGATACTGCGCAGCCACCATCAGCGCCACACTCGACCAAAGCAGGATATCTCTTTTCATAATTCCCTCTGCTTCACAGCTTTTTTATTCTTCAATAACGAAGGCAAAGATCAAAAATGACGCTACCAGGAAAATGACATCAAAAGCTCCTATTATCTGAAGCCAGGAGGATAAGCTACCCCAGGGTTCACCGGAGAGCGCCAGTCCCGAGGCTTTAACGGCACTAATAATTATGGGAGCCACAATGGGAAGGAAAAGGATGGGCAGTACCATCTCCCGTGCCCTAGTATTAACCGCTAGGGCAGAAAATAGAGTGCCGACGGCGACAAATCCTATCGTAGTTAAAATGGTAATGACCACAATCTGCAGCGAGAGAACTGGCAAATTGAAAAGAAAAGCAAAGATAGGCAGCGCTATTGCTTCTATAATCAACATAAAGAGCAAACTTCCTAGCATCTTACCAACATAGATAGTCTCTCGGCTTATAGGGCATACCATTAGCCCCTCAAGGCAAGCCTGTTCCTTCTCCGGGATGAAGGAGCGGTTGAGGCTCAATATCCCGGCAAAAGCGAAGGTTACCCAGAGGATGCCTGGGGCTACCAGCTCTGTCTTTTCCCGACCTGCTCCAAAGGCAAAATTAAAGGTCACTATCACCAGAAGTGCAAAAACCAGCACCGAAGAGATAATCTCCTTGGTGCGTGTCTCGGAGAGGGTGTCTTTCCAGGTAATGACCAAGGCTTTTCGCCAGAAATTCATGCTCCGACCCTCGTGCTGTTTTGGTAAACTTCCTTCAAACCGGCTAGGTCTAGCACCTGACTTGACCCCTGATAAATAATCTTTCCCTTATCCAAAATTAGCAGACGCTCGCCCAGTTCGAGTCCACGCTCTAGATCATGGGTAGTAAGAATAATGGTGCGTTTTCCTTTCTCCTCTATTCGCAATGCCTCCCAGAGCATAGAGATAGCCTGCTGGTCCAAACCTGTTTCTGGCTCGTCCAGCAGCATTATAGTCGGCTGGTGAAGCAGGGAACGAGCGATTGACAGCCTTTGCTGCATGCCCCGAGAAAGGGTGCCTAGTCGGTCATGAAGGCGAGGCATTATTCCCATCATGGCTGCTACTTCATGAATTCGCTCCTTACGTCTGGGCACATCATACATACGGCTGTAGAATTCTAGGTTTTCGTAGGCAGTGAGGTTGTTGTAAAGGAAGGTCTGATGGGTAATCACGCCAATGCGGCGCCGGATCTCTTCAGCATTATTTTTAGGATTTAGCCCGTCAATCAGAACACTTCCTGAAGAGGGGTTCATGATGGTGGCTAGCACCTTAATGAGGGTAGTCTTCCCAGCTCCGTTAGGACCTAAAATGACGACAAAGTCCCCCACCTTTACTTCAAGATCAATTCTTTTTAAGGCAAGATGATCGCCGAAGGACTTGGTAAGCTCTTGAATTTCGATTGCCCAAGTTTGAGAAGTAGAAGTGGGTTTCTCCATTATCTGTTTCCTTTCTCCTTCTTTGACCTTTGTATTAGTTCCAACAGCTGTGCCTTCTTCGTTACTCGCAACTTACGATAAACGTCCTCAGTGATTTTGCCACCCTCAAAGTCATCATCTAACCGAGCAAGCTCAATGAGTAATCTTTGCTTTCTTTGCTCCAGGCTGCCATCAGGTATTACTGACTGAAGTCTTCTCTTCCTCAAGAAGTAGATAAAGCTAAAGCCGCCAACAAGTGCTACTAGTGTTAGAGTCACCCACCCAAGAGTACTTTGGTTACTGGTTTCAGGTAGGCCGGAGAGCTGAACCACCAGTATGTCGCCAGGGGTAAGATCCCTGCCAAAAAGATGATTGAACCTAGTGCCACCGATATCCAATGGCTCATCAATTGCCAGTTGGTTGCCAGTAATCTCAATGTCTTCACTCTGAATCAAGAGGTCGAAGTTAGCCGTAGGATAATTTACTCTTTGGGAAAATGTATATGCTGCTGAACTGTAGTTAACTTTATAGGAGTAAGCTACTTCCTTACTTCCAGGTAGAACAGGCATAGTATCGGCAAAGCCCTCTTCACTGCCGACGATACAGCACTCCATTAGCCCTAGGCTATACTGCAGTTCAGCTACCCCCCTGGGCAGGGAAAACTTCAATGTTCCGGTATTTCCATCTTCAGTTGGACCAATATAAGTTCGGTCAGCCTCATTAACAAATAAAAAATATTCCTGCACCTGAAGACTACCTTGCCCAACATATACGATGGTATGCGTCATCGCCACTTTAATTGCCTCATCGCTGGTGGTTGAGTCGTAGACAATAACCTCGGTAGATTTGGTTGTCTCCCCTTCATCAAAATTGAGCCACACACTGGTGTATTCCGTCCCCTGGAAGGTGAGTGCTACTTGGTAGTTATAGCTCGACTCGGTTGACAGACCACCAAACACAAACCTTCCTTCAGCATCAGTCTTGGTAGTGGTTGTACCTACCTCAGCATCATTTAGAAAAGTCTTCAAGGTAACGTCTTGGTCAGCAACGCTACTGCCCCCCTCAGTTCCATTAACAACCTGACCTTCAATTGTGCCAGTGTCAGGTTCAGCCGCCAAGGTGGGGGCAATTAGACTCAGAATAAATACTACCGCCAGCAGAGCAATACGTCCAATCAAACTGCTTCCCCTTTGCTCAGATTTATACCACAGCGAGAGCAGAAACGGTCGTTCTCCTGATACTTATTCCCACATTGAGGGCAAAAACGACCTTTACTCCGGCGCAGTTCCAGAACCTGCTTTTCTATTTCCTCATCCACGTCGCTACCCTTCTCTGATTTATCCATTTCTCTCAGAATGGAAATAGCTTTTCTCTTGTACCTCGCCTCCAGGTCCTGGTAATCCTCCTCGGTTAGGATACCTGATTGGAGATCAAACTCCAACTCCTTAAGCATAGAATAGGTGACATCTCGTCTGGAGTGCAATTCTCGTAATTTCTCACCCCCCGCTGAATCTACCAAACGCCACTTTTGCTTGAAAAATGGATAGGCGATAAAGGCAAAGGTTAAAATGGTCAATAATATGGCGATAAAAACAGTCACCTGAAGCTCCTCGGGGTAAATTCTTTCAACTCCTCCTCAAGTTGGCGCTGGTACTGCTCATCCTCCTCGTCAGTCTCAGCCGTAGCATCGGTCGGAGAAGGCGTTTCTCGCCTTACCCATTTCTTCAACACGAAGTAGATTACCCCTCCACCAAATAATAGTGCAGCAAAGGGCGTGACCCAAGCCATCAGGTTAAACCCTCGCTTTGGGGGTGATGCCAGTACCTGTTCTCCATATTGGGCAACAAAAAACTGGATAATCCCCTCTCCCGATTGTCCTTGAGCCAGCTTTTGCTCAATCAAGGTAGTCATCGCTTCACGCGAGGCGCATTCAGCATGACTGCAGTTGAGTAGAACCATAGTGCAGCCACACTGACAGATAAGCTGTTTGGATATGTCACTCACCGTAGCTCCGTTAGCCCTAGCCGGGAAGGGAGAAAATAGCGCAATAATAATTAGTAGAATGATGCCGAGCTTTCCCTTTAAGCCCATATCTATTTCCTTATTGTTCTAGTCTGTTGTGAGGCTGGTAGTTTCCGCCGCTCAGGCCAGAAAGCAATTAATCCCCCCAGAACAAATACTCCGCCTCCAATCCATATCCAATTCACCAATGGATTAACCAGAACCTTGAAGGCAGCGGTGCCATCTTCATCCCAGCTGACCAAGATGACGTATAAGTCTTCGCTGAGTGTAGTGCGGATGGCAACCTCGGTTACCGGCTGTTCATAGCTCCGGTGAAAGTATTTTTCCGGAATTAATTTGCCGATAAATTCTCCTTGATTATGGACGGAGAGAGTAGCGGTAGCCACCAGTTTGCTCTGAGTTTCATATTGGTCGATGTTCTCATAAGTGAGAGTGTAGTTCTTTATCGTCATCGATTCGCCTGGTTTAAGTGCCGCCTCCTTCTCTACTTCATAGCCGGATGAACCGATGACTCCAATGGCAATAAGGATAATAGCAATGTGAACAATATAGCCACCATAACGAGGTCTATTATTCAAAATTAAGTTCCAAAAAGCCTTCAGATAGTTCTCTACCTGCATCCGATGACGGGCTCTTACGCCGCGGAACCACTCATAGAGTATGGTAGAAAGGACAAAACCACACACCGGAAAGGCAATAAGAGCATACCACTCTCTTATTCCCAAAAAGAATAGAGCTACCCCTAGAATTAGAGCTACCAGCAGAGGCCAGAGGAAATTGCGAATCAGGTTTTTAAGTGATGCCCGCCGCCAACCAATGAGGGTACAAATCCCGGCAAGGAGAATAGTAACTAAGAAAATGGGCCCGTTCACCTGATTGAAAAAGGGTGGCCCGACACTAACCTTGACTCCACGTACCATCTCAGATATGACCGGGAAAACTGTCCCCAGAAAGATAGCAAAGGCAGCGCCGACCAGGAGCAGATTATTCAACAGGAAAGTACTCTCTCTGGAAACGAGGGACTCCATTTCTGCCTCACCTTTCAATTCTTCACTGCGGTAATAGAGTAAGCCCAGTGAGCCAAAGAGGGTGATACCAAGAAAGACCAAAAAGAAAGGACCTAAGGCAGACTCAGAAAAAGTATGAACTGAGGAAAGGACACCACTCCGAGTCAGGAAAGTACCAAATATCGCCAAGCTGAAGGTTAGTATGACCAACACCATATTCCAGATTTTTAGTATTCCCCGCCTTCGTTGCATCATAATAGAGTGAAGGAAGGCAGTTGCCACCAACCACGGCATCAAGCCAGCGTTCTCCACCGGGTCCCAGGCCCAATAGCCTCCCCAGCCAAGTTCTACATACGCCCACCAAGCACCGATGATATTGCCAATTCCAAGGAGGAGCCAAGCCAGAAGCGTCCATCTTCTAATGGCTACTAGCCACTCATCCCCAAGCCTTCTGCTTAACAAGGCAGCAATGGCGAAAGCAAAAGGGACAGTAAAGCCGACATAGCCAGCTAGCAGGCTCGGCGGGTGCAGTATCATCCCCGGGTTCTCAAGCAAGGGATTAAGACCCATCCCCTCAGCCGGGACAAAGGAGAGTTTCTGGAACGGGTTTGCTACTAAGAGCAATAGAATGAGAAAGAAAGTCTGGGTGATCATGATAACTGAAGAAGCATAAGGCACTAGCTCTTTACCGACATCTCGCCTCTGAAGTACTACTACAGCAGCAAAGAGAGACAGAAGCCATGCCCAGAATAATAGGGAACCATCGTTGCCTGCCCATAAAGCACTGATGAGGTAAGTCAAGGAAAGGTCACGGCTGGTGTATGAGGCAACATATTCGATCCGGAAATCGTGAGTCACCAAAGCATAAATTAGAATTGCTACCGATATGGAAACCAGCCCACAGACAGCCAGGAGACTATTTCTAGCACTATGAATCAGTGCCAAATAGCCTGTCTTCACCCCGAAGATGAAGGCAATAGTCGAATAAATCGAGGCTACTAGTGCTAGAAATAAAGCGATGTAGCCTATATCTGCCATGAATTACTTCCCCTAACCCAACCTCACTTCTTAGGTACATACTTAGAGGGGCACTTCACTAAAATAGCGTTTGCCTGGAAAATTCCCACTGAACTCAGATGACCCTCAACGACGACATCATTGCCAACCTTGAAAGCATCAGGGACAATCCCCTGATAGACCACCGGCAGACTCTGCCCTCCTTCAGTAATGATGAATCTCAGGGCAAAGCTTTCTGGTTCCTGTTCTACAGAGCCAGGGGCAACCTGCCCATTTACCCGCACCTTTTCATTATAAATGGAACTTCCTTGCTGCACAAGTTCGCTAACTGTATAATAATAGGTTGCCGAACCCTGAAAACCCAAATAGCCCAGATAGGCTATAGTAAGAAATACTATGAACCCGCCGATGAGGAACTTCCTCTTCCGTAACACTGTTCACCCTCTCTCCAGATTTTGGGGAATGCTAGAAAAGTATACCACCAAATACCTGATAGCCCAACCGCCTCACTTTCAAACCACTCTCATCCCGCTGGCTTATGACATGTGGTGCAGATATCGTTGGTGCGACCAGCATGGTCTGCCGGCATCACCGTTGCCTCCCCCACCCCAGTTTCGTGGCACACCAGGCAGTCATCACGCCCCTCCAGTGTGTGTGGTATTGCTGTTGGTGTTGGTGCTGGCGCAGGAGCTGGCGCTGGCGCGGGGGCAGGGGTTGGTGCTGGTGGAGGTGGAGGCGGTGCCGGTGCCGGAGCCGGCGTTGGTGTGGGTGTCGGCGCTGGTGCTGCTGCTTCTTCCCCACATGCCGCAAGTAATGACACTATGATCAGCAGTGCTCCGACTAGTAACCACAACATGGTTTCCCTTTTCACCACTAACCTCCTACGCAATATATAGTGGTAGGCTTAC
This sequence comes from Dehalococcoidales bacterium, assembly GCA_046760985.1. Classification (GTDB taxonomy): domain Bacteria; phylum Chloroflexota; class Dehalococcoidia; order Dehalococcoidales; family RBG-16-60-22; genus JBHIFE01. Next base: position 1,011 of record JBHIFE010000024.1, on the reverse strand, counting down.
CGGCCTTCTATTTTAGTGCGTCTATTGCAGTTTGAAGGAGTGCCTTAGCATAAGCTGGATTATGAACCCCATCGCTTCTATCTTCCAGCACCATCAAGTAGTTAAACAAAGCCCCAGCCCGTTCGGCAGAGTATGTTCCCGGTACAGCATGGTCGGTGTCATCCATTATGCCATCAGCAATCAGAAGTTCTCTCAACTCATCAAGTAAAGCTTCAACCTCTGTCTGAACTCCGTTACGGTCAAAAGACTCAATATCAGCATGGCACGTCTCGCATCCTGCCAGATTGGGTGTCTCGTGACCGTGGTAGATATATTCCATACTCATGGTGTGACCACCTGCTTGAGCTCCATAAGCATCAGCCATATGACATACCGGGCAGCCTTCCTTGACAACGGAATAATGGATGCCGGCTCCGGTAGACTTGCCGTATCCGGCTACTCCAAGGAGTATCGCCGACTGCGGACCATGGTGAGGACCCCAGTAGGGAGAAGTAATCTCAACATCGCCGCCACCGACCTCTGGTGCTGCCAACCTCGGCTGGTGGCAATTAGCACATAGATTGCCTTCGCCCATGTCAAACGTATCTCCGGTGGTCAGTAATTTCACCGGCTTGGTAGTTGTCAAGGCAAAATCATCCTTGGTGAAATTAGTATGAATCTGATGGCAGGTACGACAATTTATCGGCGCTGGATTTGACACATCCTCTGGTGCAAGATCCATGCCTTTTGCAATGCGAGCTACAAAACCCTGGCTGGTATGACAACCGGCACAACTAGCAGCATTTCTTTCAAAAGTGCTACCTGAGCCATGGAGTGAATTTGCCCATTGCACTTGCCTTGCCTTAATCAATGTAGTATCGTCGTGGCAAGCAGAACATACCGCAGTTCCAGGTGGACCAGCAGAACCAGTCGGGCCAGCTGGGCCGGCAGCACCAGGTGGTCCGGGAGGGCCAGCCGGGCCAGCGGGTCCGGTTGGACCGGGAGAACCAGCCGGACCTGGGGGACCAGCCG
>JBHIFE010000023.1:0-16370 GCA_046760985.1 Dehalococcoidales bacterium | reverse complement strand
CACCAAATGGTGGCTGAGCTGGCTAACGAGGCACATCTGCCCAAGCCAAAGGTTGGTATCTCGCAGCTAGCTATACCAAATGCCTTTGCTTTCGGTCGGACGCGACGGGATGGGCGGGTTTGTGTTACCCAGGGCATACTCAGGCTGCTAAGCCGAGATGAACTTAAGGCGGTGCTGGGACATGAGCTATCCCACATTAAACATCGCGATATGGCAATTATTACCCTAATTTCAGTTATCCCGTTGATAATGTATTGGATAGCCTTTAGTATGATGTGGGGAGGGGCTTCTGGGGGTCGTGGAAGGGGGGGTGGTTACGCTGCGCTAATTGGACTCGGTTCCTTCTTCCTCTATTTCATTACTAATCTCTTGGTGCTTTACGGCTCCAGAATACGAGAGTATTATGCTGACCTAGGCAGTGTTCGGTTAGGTAACATGCCACATCACCTAGCCACAGCACTATTTAAGCTGGTCTATGGAAATGCCCGCATGAGAAACAGCGAGGAACTCAAACGGGTTGAAGGGGTTAAAGCCTTCTTTGTCAACGACCCTTCCCGGGCATGGAATGAGATTAGAGAGCTATCCCAGATTGACCAGGACATGAGTGGCACTATTGACTATGATGAACTCATGGAACTGCGCCAAAAAGAAGTGCGGCTGGGTAGTTCTCATAAATTGATGGAGCTCTTCACCACTCACCCCAATATGCTCAAAAGGATAAAGCACTTATCCACGCTTGCCGTTTGACGCCGGCGTTACTATATTGACCGAGGCTACACTTCCTTGACTTTTCCCTCGGCGGAGGATAAACTGTACATTGGCGGTCAATAGGAGCAGTTAATAAGTCTGAGCACTTTTTCTAAAAAGTCTCAGCTTTAATTGTGCCAAAAGCAAGACTTTAATGAAGATTGCTATCAGTGGTAAAGGCGGCGTAGGTAAGACTTTGTTAGCGGCTCTCCTTTCACGAAAATTTACTGAGTCTGGCTACTCTGTTTTAGCTATAGATGCTGACCCCGACGCCAATCTAGCTGCTACTCTCGGCTTTCCTCACCCAGAAAAGGTAGTCCCCATTTCGGAAATGAAAGACCTTATTGCCGAAAGGACCGGAGCAATACCGGGGCGAACTGAGGTCTATTTTAAGTTGAATCCGAAAGTGGATGACCTGCCAGAAAAATACTGGCAAGAACATAATGGCATTAAGTTAATGGTAATGGGGCGAACCAAGAAAGGTGGTAGCGGTTGTTATTGCCCGGAAAATGTTTTATTAAAAGCCCTGATTAACCATCTGCTCCTAGCCAGAAACGAAGTAATCATTATGGATATGGAAGCCGGCATAGAGCACCTGGGACGAGCAACCGCCAGTGCTGTAGATAAATTGATTGTGGTAGTAGAACCGAGCCGGCGAAGCATTGAAACCGCCGATAAAATCAAAAAACTGGCACAGGATATTGGTTTACCAAATATTGCCGTAGTCGGGAATAAGCTTAGAAGCCAATCGGACAGTGGATTCTTAATCGCCAATCTACCTGGCTTTGAATTCCTTGGCTTTATTTCCTATGACCAAGCCATAGTAGAGGCTGACTTAGCTAATCTTCCGCTTCTTGACGCCAGTCCACAGGTAGCTAACGAGGCGAAAAACATCTATCACAAACTGCTGTCAGTCGCTCAGAAGCAAATCAGATAAAATTGACCTATTAAAGGGGGGTCTTTATGGCTTACGACCCAATAAAAATGCAGGATTGGCAGATTGCCGAAGCAGCTGAGGCTAACATGCCATCCCCAGATGAATGGCGGGAGAGATTAAACCTACAAAAGGATGAGATTATCCCTTACGGAAGGATTTGCAAACTTGATTTTATGAAGATTATGGAGCGGCTCAAGGATAAGCCAGACGGCAAATATATTGAGGTGACCGCCATAACCCCCACCCCACTGGGCGAAGGGAAAAGTACCACCACTTGCGGTCTTATGGAGGGAATGGGCAAGCGAGGCTTGAATGTGGGCGGCTGTATCCGCCAACCCTCGGGTGGTCCAACAATGAATATCAAGGGAACTGCCGCCGGTGGCGGCAATGCGCTGCTTATCCCATTGACCGAGTTTTCTATGGGTCTTACCGGCGACATCAATGAGATTACCAATGCCCATAACTTAGCCATGGTTGCCCTTACCGCCAGAATGCAGCACGAGCGTAACTACGATGACGAGCAACTGGCTAGGCTCACCAAGATGCGCCGTCTGGACATTGACCCCACCAGAGTAGAAATGGGCTGGGTTATGGATTTTTGTGCCCAGAGCCTCCGCAACATCATCATTGGCATCGGCGGCAGGTTGGATGGTTATATGATGCAGTCCAAGTTCGGCATCACCGTGAGCTCAGAACTCATGGCTATCCTATCTATTGTCAAAGACCTGGCAGAACTGCGGGAAAGACTGGATAACATTACCGTAGCCTACGATAAGAGGGGTAATGCCATTACCACACGAGATCTGGAAGTAGGCGGTGCCATGGCTGCCTGGATGCGCAACACCATTAATCCTACCCTGTGTTCCACGGTGGAGTACCAGCCTCTAATGGTGCATGCCGGTCCATTTGCCAATATTGCCGTGGGGCAGTCTTCCATTATCGGTGACCGCGTCGGACTGAAGATGTTTGATTACCATGTTACCGAGAGCGGCTTTGCCGCCGACATTGGTTTTGAAAAGTTCTGGAATGTTAAGTGCCGCATTAGTGGTCTTAAGCCGCACGTATCGGTACTCACCGTCACCATCCGTGCCTTGAAGATGCACGGTGGAGGACCTAGAGTAGTGCCCGGTATCCGCCTGCCTGATGCCTACACCAAAGAAGACCTAGGACTCCTAGAGAAGGGCTTACCGAATATGCTGCACCACATCAATACCATCAGAACCTCTGGCATCAATCCGGTGGTGTGCATTAATCGCTTCAGCACTGACACCGATGCCGAGGTTACCATGGTCAAAAAGGCAGCTGAGGCAGCCGGGGCACGCTGCGCGGTGTCCACCCACTGGCTTAACGGCGGCGATGGTGCTCTGGAGCTAGCCGATGCTGTGAAAGAAGCCTGCGAAGCGGAGAGCGAATTCCAATTCTTGTATCCACTGGAAATGAAATTGAGGGAGCGGGTGGAAAAGATTGCCAAAGTGGTCTATGGGGCTGATGGCGTAGCCTGGACTCCCGAAGCTGAGGTCAAGGCTAAGACGCTTGAGTCCGACGCTAAATATGATGATTACGCCACCATGATGGTGAAGACCCACCTCAGCCTCACTCATGACCCTACTTTGAAGGGAGTCCCTAAGGGCTGGACTCTGCCTATTCGCGATGTGTTAATTTACTCCGGGGCGAAATTTCTCTGTCCCTGCGCTGGCACCATCAGCCTGATGCCGGGGACCAGTTCTGACCCAGCTTTTAGAAAGATAGATATTGATACTACGACCGGTAAAGTACGGGGACTTTTTTAGTATTTCTCCACCTTGCTTGATGAGACAGAAAGTTAAATGACGAAAGACTTACCAAAGAAAAAAGTAAAGATTCACTTCAACCCCGACAATGCTGACATTGTAGTTGAACAGGGTGAGAACCTTTTACAGGCAGCTATTGCCGCCGGTGTGCACATTTATGCCTCCTGCGGAGGTGCTGGCACCTGTGGTACCTGTAAGGTTCTAGTTGAAGAGGGAGAAGTAGAGACCACCAGAACTGAGAAGGTTTCCGATGAGGAATATAAGCAGGGGATAAGGCAATCCTGTCAAAGCCGGGTAATCAGCGATTTAACCGTTTATGTTCCGGTAGAGTCAAGACTGGAGAGAGGGGTTCTTTCCTATGAAAAGAAAGTAGCCGCTGAAGCTTTGGCTACCGGTTGGAGATTTAAGCCTCCTCTCAGCAAGTTTTTTGTTGAGTTGCCACCACCAACCTCAGAAGATAACACCAGCGACCTATCACGGCTACTGAGAGGCTTAAAGCAGCGATATAACCTTAGCAATATATCAGTGGACTTTGAGGTGGTAAAGAAACTGCCTAAGGTTTTACGAGACGGTAATTGGAAGGTTACTGCTACTACCCTGGTCACCGCAGTTAAACCACGAGCCGGGGATAGACGCCGACCGAGGATGATAGATATAGAATCGGGAGACACCAGAGAAAAGCACTACTCGCTAGCCTTTGACATTGGCACCACTACCGTCTGTGGGCAGTTGCTCGACCTAAACCGAGGTAAGGTCATCGCCGAAAGCATGGCTTACAACGGACAAATAAGTTATGGGGAAGATGTTATTACCCGCATTGCTTACTGTCAGAAACCGGGGGGGCTGAAAAAATTGCAGGGGGCAGTTGTCGCCACCATTAACCGAATTATTGAGGAGCTACTAGCCCAAAGTCAGGTGGAGGCGGGGCACGTTGGACATATTACGGTTGCCGGCAATACCACGATGACTCAAATCCTTCTTGGACTGGAGCCCAAATATATAAGGTTAGCCCCCTACACCCCGGTAGCCAAGTTTTTCCCTCCCATAGAGGCAGACTCTCTAGGCATTAAGCTCAAGAAGCCGGCTTATCTTTTTACCTTCCCTTCGGTGGCTAGCTACGTTGGCGGTGATATTGTTTCCGGAATTATTGGAGCCGGAGTACACCAGAGAAAAACTTTGACCTTGTATATGGACATAGGGACTAATGGGGAGATAGTAATTGGCAACTCGGACTGGATGGTAACGGCTTCTTGTTCCGCCGGTCCTGCTTTTGAAGGTGGCGGGATAAAACACGGTATAGTTGCCAGTGAGGGTGCTATTGAAGAAGTTAACATTAATCCGTCCTTGGAGCCCGAGATTGGTACTATTGGTGGGGCAAAACCCAAAGGAATCTGCGGCTCAGGATTGATAAATACTGTTGCCGGACTACTTGAAGCTGGAGTAATTGGTCAGAATGGCAAATTTAACCGCGACCTACCCAGCAAGAGAATTAGACCAGGCACTGATGGTTATGAGTATGTTTTAGCCTGGACACCAGAAACTCAGATTGGTAAGGATATTGTCATCACCGAGGTAGATATTGATAATCTCATGCGAGCCAAGGCAGCGATGTATGCTGGCTGTCAGACATTAAGCAAAAGCGTAGGGATTAACTGTTCCGATTTTGAGCAGGTGATTATCGCTGGTGCCTTTGGCAGTAATATTAATATTGAAAAGGCGATTACCATCGGGCTTCTTCCTGACTTACCCATGGATAGATTTCTTTTCATTGGAAATGGCGCCCTTTTGGGAGCAAGGTTAACCTCTTTCTCCACCGACCTACTTGATGATGCCAGAAGGGTGGCTCAAATGATGACCAATATGGAATTGAGTGAAAACGTGGACTTTATGAATAATTATGTGGCTGCTCTATTCTTACCACATACCAACGCTAAAGAGTTTCCTACGGTGAGTAAAAAACTGGCTAGACTGGCAAATAGTGATTTAAAGCAGAGGATAACCACTTGAGTATTAATATTGCTGTAGCCGGGAAAGGTGGGAGCGGAAAGACATCCCTAGCGGGTCTGGTCATTCGCTACCTGATGAAGAATGGGCTGAGACCAATTCTAGCCGTTGATGCCGACCCCAATGCTAATCTGGGCGAGAGCCTGGGGCTTAGTGTCAAACAAACCATCGGCTCCCTAATCGCCACTTTTAATGAGGAGAAAATAAACATTCCTCCCGGGATGACTAAAGAGGCTTACCTAGAATTTAAACTAAACGAGGCTGTGGTTGAAAGCAAAGGGCTTGACCTGGTGACAATGGGCAGAGGTGAGGGTCCCGAATGCTATTGCTACCCCAATCTCTTGTTGAGGAAATTCCTGGATAATCTGACAGAAAGCTATGCCTATATGGTTATGGATAACGAGGCGGGGATGGAACATCTAAGTCGCAGAACCACTCAGAACATTGATGAATTGCTCCTTATCTCTGACTATTCGGTGAAGGGAATCCGAACTATTGCCCGCCTCAGAGACTTGGTAGCCGATCTCAAACTGGTGGTAAAAAGACAATGGGTAGTAATTAACTTTGTTCCCGACAAGATGGAGCCAGTGATTGGTGAGGAATTGGTCAGGTTAGGTATTGAGCCTACGGTTACCATCCCCTTAGATGATGAAATATACCAATATGACCTTAAATTGAAGCCACTCCTTGGCCTGCCAGATACCGCTGAGGCGGTGAAGGCAGTTGACAACTTGATGACTAAGCTTCTTAAGACCGAGGTAATTCATACGACTAAAACTTAATTAGACGGAGTAACATTGACGGCACAAATTATAAGCGGCACCGAGATTGCTAAGCAGATACGTGAAGAGTTAAAACAGGAGATTGCTGAACTCAAAGATAAGAATAATTTGATACCAGGGTTGGCTACTGTCCTCGTCGGTGAGGACCCAGCTTCCCAGGTCTATATTGGGCAGAAGGAAAAGGTATCCCTCGCCCTAGGTATATACTCAGAAAGGTATGACCTGCCAACCGAGACCAAGCAAGAAAAACTTCTGGCTCTCATTGACAAGTTAAATAAAGACCCCAAGATTCACGGGATTCTGGTGCAACTACCCCTGCCCAAGCATATTAATGAGACCGAGGTTCTTTATGCTGTAGACCCCAAGAAGGATGTTGATGGCTTTCACCCGGTAAATGTGGGCAAATTAATGATAGGGGAGCCAGATTATTTACCCTGCACCCCCCACGGAATCCAGCAGCTTCTAATCAGGTCTGGGATTAAAATTGAGGGAGCCGAGGTAGTAGTCGTCGGCAGGAGCAACATCGTGGGTAAACCAATAGCCAATATCCTGTTGCAAAAGAAAGCCGGGGCTAATGCTACGGTTACCGTGTGCCATACCGGAACCCGAGATATTTCCTTTCATACCAAGCGAGCTGATATACTGATAGTAGCTGCCGGTAAACCCAAAGCTATCACCGCTGATATGGTTAAAGAGGGGGTGGTGGTGATTGATGTTGGCGTTAACCGAATCGGGAAAACAGCCGAAGGCAAGGATATTCTGGTTGGGGACGTTGATTTTGATGCGGTTAAGGAGAAGGCTAAAGCCATTACCCCGGTACCGGGTGGAGTGGGACCGATGACAATAACCATGCTTATGCTAAATACGGTAAGGGCAGCCAAACTGGCGGCTGGCATAGCTTGAGAGGGAGAAATATGGAATATAAGGTTGAGAAAAAGATTGCTCCGGGCAGGAACGAGGTTGAGGTACTGGGAGAAACCTTTGAGAAGGGTAAACCCGAGAGGGGTGGTAAAGAAGGAAGATGGCGACAGAAACTCGGGAGCAGAGAGGAAAAACTGAAATACCTGCAAACTGGAGAAAGATACTGGTACGGAAAAGAATGGTTTGGCAGTGAGAAGAGGAAAACACCGGCTTAAGCAAAGGAAGCAAAATGGCTTTTGAGATTCCAAAGACATTCTATAGCGGTAAGATTAGAGAGATTAATCTAGGCAAGGGAGACAAGGCAGTAACCATCGGTGGGGAAACAGCCTATCCTTTTTACCTCTTTGAAGGTGAGATGCCTCATTTACCAAAGATAGCCATGGAGGTTTATGACTCGCCTCCCGAGGAATGGCCTGAGGCTGCCTTGGAACCTTTTGCTGGGGTAACCGATGACCCGGTTGCCTGGGCAAAGAAGTGCATCAATGATTATGGGGCGGAGATGATATGCCTGCAACTGGTAAGCACCGACCCCAATGGACTTGACCGTGGCGCTGACGAAGCTACCGAAGTGGTCAAGAAAGTAGCTGAGGCTATTGATGTTCCGCTAATTGTCTGGGGTACGGCTAACCATGACAAAGATACCGAGGTTTTAAGAAAAGTAGCCGAGGTTTGCCAGGGGAAGAGATTGATTCTGGGACCGGTTGAGGAAGGAGACCACAAGAAGATTGGGGCTGGGGCTATTGGTTACCAACATACTGTGGCGGCGTCAACGCCGATAGACATAAACCTAGCCAAACAGCTTAACATTCTGCTGGGCAATCTTGGCGTTCCTGATGAGCTACTGGTGATGGATCCTACCGTCAGTGGCATAGGCTATGGTATTGAGTACTGCTACTCAGTAATGGAGAGAATGAGAATGGCAGCCTTAACCCAGCAGGATGAGAAGCTTCAGTTTCCCATTATCTGCAACATAGCTAAAGAGGTATGGAAGACCAAGGAAGCGAAAATTCCGGAAGCTGAAGACCCCAAGCTTGGCAACGCCAAAAGGAGGGGCATCCTGCTGGAGGCTATGTCAGCCATGGTTCTACTTCTGGCGGGAGCAGATGTGTTAATCATGAGACACCCTGAGGCAATAAAACTGATTCGGGAAATGATTGCTGAATTAACCGCTTCATAGAACGAAAGACGGGTGACAAAAATGGCAGAGAAGCAAGCAAAAAGCATTGACCGGGCTACTGTTGAGATGATAGAAAAGGCAGCCCAGGATGGGGCTCGGATAGTTTTTGAGCGAGCCGAGGCAATAAAACCCTGTCCTATAGGGGCTGAGGGCAGTTGCTGCAGTCTTTGTGCCATGGGACCATGCCGGTTACCACTGCCCAAAGGGAGAGAGGAAACCCCCGAGGAAAAAAAGAAACGGACCGGTGTTTGTGGCGCTACTGCTGAGACCATTGCGGCTCGCAATTTCGTCCGTAAGATAGCTGCTGGGGCAGCCGCCCACGGCGACCACGGTCGGCGAGTCACCGAGGCGTTTCTTCTGACCGCCAAGGGAGGGGCGCCAGACTTTGAAGTCAAAGATGAACAAAAGCTTCTGCAGCTAGCCCTAGACCTTGGCGTCAACATTGGTGACCGCAGCAATAATGAAATAGCTACTGATATTGGCGAAGTGCTGATAAACGAGTTTGGTAAGCAAGAGGGGGAACTTTTACTGTTAAAACGAGCCCCATTAAAGCGGCAAGAAATGTGGCGAAAGTCGGGGGTTGCCCCGAGAGGTATAGATAGAGAAGTGGTGGAGGCAATGCACCGTACCCACATGGGGGTTGACCAGGACTACCGGAACTTACTGCTTCAGGGGACGAGAGCCGCTTTAGCCGATGGCTGGGGAGGCAGCATGATTGCTACCGACCTTCAGGATGTCATGTTCGGTAATCCAGCACCAGTGTACAGCCAGATAAACCTCGGGGTGCTCAAAGAAGATGAGGTAAATCTTATCATTCATGGTCATGAGCCCCAACTGGCTGAGATGCTCGCAGTCGTGGCTCAAGAGCCGGAGATAATTGAGTATGCCAAGTCCAAAGGTGCCAAGGGAATAAACTTGGCGGGTATGTGCTGCACTGCCAACGAGATATTGATGCGTCACGGGGTGCCTATTGCCGGGAATTTCCTGCAGCAGGAACTGGCGATAGTTACCGGGGCGGTGGAGGCAATGGTGGTTGATGTCCAGTGTATCATGCAGGGACTGGCTGATGTCGCCAGTTGCTTCCATACCAAGATTATCACCACTGACTCTAGAGCCAAGATTGAAGGCGCTACTCATATGGAATTTGATGAGCGTAAAGCGGCGGAGTCAGCCAAAAACATAATCAAGACGGCTATTGATAACTTCCCCAATAGAGGGGAAAACATTCGCATTCCAAATAAGAAAACCGACCTGATTGCCGGGTTCAGTCATGAAACCATCAACTATTTATTGGGCGGGATGTTCCGGGCTTCCTACCGACCGCTAAACGATAATATCATCAATGGTCGCATCCGGGGGGTGGCTGGGGTTGTTGGCTGTAACAATGCCCGGGTTACCCATGACGATATTCATGTGAGTCTGGTCAAGGAACTGATAAAGAATGATGTGCTGGTACTGCAAACTGGCTGTGCTGCCATGGCTTGTGCCAAGGCTGGATTGATGGTTCCCGAGGCAGCCGCCGAATATGCCGGTGAGGGACTGGCTTCGGTCTGTGAAGCGGTAGGTATTCCGCCAGTGCTGCACCTCGGTGCCTGTGTTGATAACAGCCGTATCTTGATAGCGGCTACGGCGATGGTCAAGGATGGCGGCTTGGGTGATGACATCAGCGATCTTCCCGCCGCCGGGGCTGCCCCAGAGTGGATGAGCGAAAAAGCCATCGCCATCGGTCAGTACTTCGTTGGCTCAGGGGTATTCACCGTGTTTGGGGTCAGCTGGCCTACCCAGGGAAGTAAAGAAGTAACCGAACATCTGTTTAAGGATTTTGAGGAAATGTATGGCGGAATGTGGGCGTTTGAGCCAGACCCGATTAAAATGGCTCAGCTCATGATTGCGCACATTGATAAGAAGCGCAAAGCCCTGGGCATTGACAAAGCTAGAGAAAGAGTTCTTTACGATATGGCGATGAGACGTGAGCTAGAATCAGTCTAAGCATTATAGCCAAGAAAGGTAAGGGAAGTTAATATACATGTCCAAGATTATTGCTTCAGCAGCGATTAGAGGGGCTCATAAGATTGTTAACCAAGCGGAGCAGAAATGGCAGCAGGCGATGGACAAATGGGGGGCAAATGAACCGGTCGGCTTCCCCAATACTGCTTATTACCTGCCGGTAATCTACGGGATTTTAGGTGAAAAAGTAGAAAAGCTGGGGGATATGGAGTTGATACTAAAAAGGTGTAAATCCCTGCTCCCCCCACCAGTAAGAGAAAAACACCCTCTGCCCTATCTGGCGCCAGCCCTTGATGCCGGGATGGCAACCTTCTTTGCCGAAGAAATCATTGAAGCCATAAGGTATCTGGAAGAACCTAACTTTTATACCAAACAGGAAGACATTAGCGATAATAGCATCTGGTTGGGTGCCGCCGATGATGTCATCTTTAGGAAGAGAGGTATTGAGTTTGTTGATGGTACTGCCCCCGGCTTCGCGGCTATCCTCGGTGCTGCACCTACCAATGAGGCAGCAGTGAAAATTGCTCAAGAGCTCCAGCAGAAGAACATTTATGTCTTTATGTCGGCGGAATATAACGGCAAGAGATTCGCTGAACAGCTTCTGGAGGCAGGGGTACAGATTGGGTGGCCGACTCGCCTGGTCTCCTTTGGTCCCGATATCAGTGCCACGGTATTCTCCATGGGCTTTGCCACCAGAGTGGCTATGTCCTTTGGTGGCATTCAGCCTGGCGATTACCGCAAGATCCTGATTTACAACAAGGACCGCACCTTTGCTTTCGCCCTGCCTCTGGGCTATGTTACCGATGAATGGTATGCCAATGCCGCCGGGGCAGTCAACTGGGGATTCCCCACCATTGCTGATACACCCATACCGGAAATACTGCCTACCGGAATTTGTACCTACGAGCATGTTGTCTCCAATATTCCCCACGACAAAATAGTAGCTAAAGCGATAGAGGTAAGGGGGCTGAAGGTTACCTTGACCGAGGTACCGGTTCCGGTAGCCTTTGGTCCTGCCTTTGAAGGCGAGAGGGTTCGTGGAGATGATATCTACCTTGAATGCGGTGGTGGCAGAACGCCTATGGTAGAGTGGGTTACCAGCAAGCGGATGGATGAGGTGGAGGACGGCAAGGTTGAAGTAATTGGTCCTGAGCTAACCGATGTTCCGGCTGGTTCCAAGTTACCCTTAGCCATAGCCGTTGAGGTTGCCGGCAGAAATATGCAGGAAGACTATGAACCCATCTTGGAGCGACAAATCCACCATCTGATTAACTACGCTCAAGGATTGATGCACATCGGGCAGAGGGACATTGCCTGGTTGCGAATCAGTAAACAAGCAGCAGAAAAAGGCTTCAAGCTATCCCACATTGGTTCCCTGCTCCATGCCAAACTCCATCAGGATTTTGGTCGGATATTTGATAAGATGCAGGTAAAACTCTACACCGAAGAGGATAAGGCAAAGGAGATAGTGGACAGGGCTAAAGCAGTATATGCAGCTCGAGATGTCCGTATTGAGGGCATGACTGATGAAACCACCGATATATATTACTCGTGCACCCTGTGTCAATCCTTCGCTCCCAGCCATGTCTGCGTCATCAGTCCGGAGAGAACCGGACTTTGTGGTTCCTACAACTGGATGGACTGCAAAGCAGCCTATGAGATTAACCCTACTGGACCTAATCAGCCAGTACCTAAGGGGGAGGCTATTGATGCCAAGCTTGGGCAGTGGAAGGGGGTAAATGAGTTCGTCTTTAAGGCTTCCCGGGGTAAGATAGACCACTATAACTTCTACAGCATAGTCAATGACCCGATGACCACTTGTGGCTGCTGCGAGTGTATTGCCGCTGTCCTTCCCTTATGTAACGGAGTGATGACAGTAAACCGTGAATATACCAGAAATACTCCTTGCGGGATGGGGTTCACCACCCTAGCCGGGACTATTGGTGGTGGTATCAGCACCCCCGGCTTTGTTGGGCATGGCAAATACAATATCACCCAGAGAAAATTCATCATCGGTGACGGGGGTCTGTTAAGAATGGTCTGGATGCCCAAGATGCTGAAGGAGGAGATTGCTGACCGGCTCAAGGCTAGAGCCGAGGAGATGGGTGTCCCCGACTTACCTGACATGATTGCTGATGAGACAATCGGCGTTACCGAAGAAGAGATTCTGCCGTTCTTACAAGAGAAGGGGCACCCCGCCCTTAGCCTGGAGCCAATATTAGGCTAGAAAGGAGCTTGACCAATACCACTTACTGGAATAGAGATATTTAAACTACTGCCCAAGACCAACTGCGGCGAATGTGGTGTGCCTACCTGTCTTGCCTTCGCTATGAATCTAGCCTCGGGTAAAGCGGAATTAAGCGCTTGCCCGCATGTCTCCGAGGAGGCAAAGGCTAAGCTGGAGGAGGCGTCAGCACCGCCCATCTTACCGGTTACTATTGGAGTTGGTGACAAGGCACTAAAGATTGGCGGTGAAACAGTTATGTTTCGCCACGAAAAAAGGTTTGAGAATCCCCCGGGGATAGCTATCCTCATCAGCGATACTATGGATGAGGCTGAGGTTAACGCCAGGCTAGAGAAGTGCCAGCAGCTCCAATATCAGAGGGTTGGTTTTACCCTCCGTCCCGAGCTGGTGGCAATAAAGAACGATTCCGGAGACGCTCAAAAATTTGAGAGTGTGGTCAGCAAAGTTAAACAGAATAGTGATTGCAGCATTATCCTGATGAGCAGTAATCCAGATATTTTAGCTGCTGGCTTAAAGGTCTGTGCCGACCGCAAACCTTTGCTCTACGCCGCCACTGAAGATAACCTAGACCGGGTGGCGGATTTAGCCAAGGAGAGTTCCTGCCCGGTAGCAGTAAAAGCCTCCAGCCTAGAGGGACTTATCCCACTGAGTAACAGACTAACCGAAGCAGGGATTAAGAATATCGTCCTTGATTCTGGTTCAAGAACGGTTCGCCAAGCATTTCAGGATCAGGTAATCATCAGGAGCGCCGCTCTAAATAAAAAGTTTCGTCCCCTGGGCTTCCCCACTATCACTTTCCCCTGTGAGATGACTGATGACCCGATGAAAGAAGCAGTAATTGCCTCTATGTTTGTGGCTAAATATGGTGGCATTATCGTTCTATCTGATTTTCAAGGGGAAAGCCTGTTCCCTCTACTGGTAGAAAGACTGAACATCTATACCGACCCCCAGCGCCCACTGGCTACTGCTGAGGGAATCTACGAATTTAACAATCCCAATGAAAACTCCCCGGTGCTGATTACATCCAACTTCTCGCTCACCTACTTCATTGTCTCCGGTGAAATAGAAAATAGCAAGGTGCCCAGTTGGCTTCTAATCAAGGACACCGAAGGGCTCTCAGTTATGACTGCCTGGGCAGCCGGGAAGTTTAGTGCTGATATTATTGCTCCTTTTGTTAAGGTGTGTGGCATTGGCGACAAGGTTAAACACCACAAATTGGTAATCCCGGGGTATATTGCGGCTGAGAGCGGCGGACTAGAGGAAGAATTACCCAGCTGGGAGATTTTAGTTGGTCCCAGAGAAGGAGCCCATATTCCAGCTTACCTTAAGGCATGGAAACCGTAGGAGGAATGATGATCCTTATCGGGGAAAATATAAATATTATGTCAAAGACCATCGGTCCGGCACTCAAAGAGAAGGACCCCAAGCCTATTCAGGAGCTGGCTAAGGCTGAAACTGAGGCTGGAGTAGATTATCTTGACCTCAACATCGGACCTGCCCGAAAGGCTGGAGACGAGCTAATGGAATGGGTAGTTAACACAACGCAGCAAGTTACTAGTAAGCCATTGTCCCTGGATACGACCAATCTGGTAGCTATGGAAGCAGGATTGAAAACGGCTAAAAATAAGGTGTTAATCAACTCGGTTTCCCTGCAACCGGATAGACTGGAGCCGGGATTACAGCTAGCTAAGAAATATAATGCCGAGCTGATTGGTCTTCTCTGGGGCACTGAGGGAATGCCACGTGATGCCAACGAAAGAGCTGTTCTCGCTGTAGACATTGTTTATCGAGCCAATGAGATAGGCATCTCTAATGAGAATATCTGGATTGACCCTATCGCCAGTCCGGTTTCGGTAGAAATAAACCAAGTGAAAGCCTGTGTCGAGTTTATGGCAATGCTGGGGGAGATTGCCCCGGGATGTAAATCCACGGTAGGTTTATCTAATGTTTCTAACGGTACTCCCCCCCACCTCAGACCATGGCTTAACCGGACCTATATGATAATGCTGATGAGATATGGACTATATTCAGCCATAGTGGATGCCTTTGATGCTGAGCTGATTGAAATAGCCAGAGGCGGCAGACCTAAAATCGTTGACCTGGTGCATCGGGTAATGGATGGGGAGAAACCTGACCTCTCCTCCTTAACCGAAGAAGAAATTAAGTACGTGAAAACGGTAAGAGTTTTGACTGGTGAATCACTTTATTCCCATTCCTGGCTTGAAATATAAGCGGGGGTGACACGGTATAAACCAGATGGAAGGTAAATATTTGACACTATCAGCTAAGAAAAATGATGAATATGGTTACGAGCTGGCTTATCGGCTCGCCCGGGAACAACTAGTTGAAATTGATAATATAAGGCAACAGTGCCAGAAGTGTGGTGCCCAATATATAGATTCTCAAAAAGCAATCATCATCGGATATTTAAATCAATCATACCTAATCACTCTTCCTGAGGTTGAGATAACATTGATGAATAAAGAGGAGAGGGTCCCGATAAGAGAGAAGATTCTCATTCTCCACTACTTAACCAGGGCAAAGGGTACGCTCCTCTCCAATAAAGTGATTACCTATAAGGAACTACCCGAAGGAGCTAATTACTTTCCCACATTTTACCAGAGAGCGATAAAACCGCTAGTCAGCCACTTTGGTAATGAACCTCACCGATTATTGGATATGGCAAAAATGTTAGGCGGATGTGAAGCCGATTACGGCGATGTAGCGGTAACCATTGATGCCTTCAGCCGGGTACCGATAACCCTGGTCGTTTGGAAGGGTGACGAAGAATTTGCTCCCGAAGGAAACATAATGTTTGATAGCAGCATTTTTGATTACCTATCCAGCGAAGATATAAACGTGCTTTGTGAAACCATAGTCTGGAAATTAATTAAGCTGCTAAAGGGAGAGAGTATTTAGCAACCTATCCCCCTGACCCCCTTCCCTTAATAAGGGAAGGGGGAAAGTGGGTAAGAGAGGGGCAGAGCCCCTCTCTAAAATCTCTTCCCCCTCTCCTTTTAAGGAGAGGGGGATAAAGGGGGTGAGGTTAATAAACGACCTCTAAAGGAGGGAGGTGATAGCTCTGACACAAACCGAGGTTAAAGAGAAACTGGATGGGATTCTATCCCACTACAGTGGCAAGAGGGACGAGCTTATTCCCATCCTGCAAGAAGCTCAGGAGCAGTTTGGCTACCTGCCACTAGAGGTGATGCTGGAAATAGCCCGGTTCCTGCGGGTACCGGAAAGTGCCGTTTTCGGAGTAAGCACCTTCTATGCCCAGTTCAAGTTTGTTCCTACAGGCAGAAAGAGGGTCAGGGTATGTCGTGGAACAGCCTGCCATGTGCGCGGTGGGGCTCGTATTTTGCGCGAGGTGGAAAGGCGATTAGGTATTAAGCCGGGGGAGACTACTGATGACTTAGAGTACAGTCTGGAAACAATTGCTTGTTTTGGTTCCTGTGCCTTAGCCCCGGTCATGGTGGTTGGTCGGAATGTCTACGGACGAATGACGACTACCAAGGTAGGACAAATCTTGGGTGATACAAGGAGCGGTTAGAAGGAATTTAACAATGAACTTTGAGGAAATACAAAGTCGGGCAATAGCCGAGTGGGAAGCTCTGGAGCACAGTGATAAACCCCGCATCCTTATTGGTAGTGCTACCTGCGGTCGAGCCGCAGGTGCCGGAGCCGTGCTTGAGGCAATTAACTCCACACTAGCACAGCACAATTTGGAGGCTACTATCACCCAAGTTGGCTGCATCGG
>JBHIFE010000022.1:0-16979 GCA_046760985.1 Dehalococcoidales bacterium | reverse complement strand
CCCTCGATATCCGACGCTGCTCGCACTCATGAGAAGCCAATTCTACTATTCCTAACTGAGTTGGGCAACGGTCCGCATGTTGCCCCAACAAAGTGACGAAGTGGGCAGTCTAGTACCCACTGCCGCTGCACGTATCATCTCGTTGACAACCGCTTGCCTCAGGTCTACAATCATAGCAAAGGCGACATAGAGTGTTCTTCTGGAGGTCTGCCGTTGCTGGACGAAAGAAGAAAACCAGGTGGGGAATATTTGCCCAGAAGCAAGGCAAGAATTGATCCTTTTGATTTCGGTTGGCGAAGAGGTTGGGTAGTTTATGATTCTCCTTTTGTCTGAAAAGGCTATGTTTTCAAGTTGGATAGGTATATAGGCAGGCTGTGGAACTCGATGGTGGCAGCTAAGATAAAGCCCCCATTCACTAGGGAAGAAGCGAAGGAGGCTATTATCGAGACGGTGAGAAGAAACGGTCTTAAAGATTCAGGCACTTGGATCTACGTTTCCTATGGAGTGCTTACAGCACCCGGGTATTTTGGAGTTCCGACAACACCGACATACCTGGTGATAGCAGTCCCCTACCTCTGGTTTGGCGGAGTTCAAGCACAAAAGGCAGGAATGAAAGTGTTCATTTCTTCCGTAAGAGCCATCCCTTCACAATCTATACCGCCCCAACTGAAGCATGTAAATCGGCTGGCCTACAACTTGGCAGACGTAGAAGCCCAAGCGGCAGGGGCAGATGCACCGATTGTACTGGACATCAATGGCTATGTTGCAGAGCACAACGCAGCCAATGTTTGGCTTGCTAAAAATAGCAAACTTTACACTCCTTCCATCGACGGAGTGCTCGGGGGTATAACAAGGGAAACGATCTTTGAGATAGCGCGGGCAAATGGCATAGAGGCTGTAGAAAGACACCTAGCACCTTTCGACTTATATACTGCTGATGAAGTCTTCTTTTCCACTAGTGCTGGTGGAGTAGTCCCCGTTATAGAGATAAACAGAAGAAAAATAGGAGGCGGGAAGCCGGGGGTCTTAACAAAAAGACTGCAAAAACTGTATTTTGAGCTGCACGAAAGCAAAAAGTATGGCACACCTGTTTGTCCTTAAATCGATAAAGGGTGCTACATAGAACATGACTTTTTGGAGTGAGAAGGTCAGTTTCCCTTATCTCACTACTGGGAACCTGATTTATTTTAGCAGCCGAACGATGCACGACGTATTTATGAAATTAGGCAACACATTGACGAGGGATACCTTAATCAAATTTTCATTTCGCATGATGTCTGCAATAAGACATGGCGTACCTGTTACGGCGGCAAGGAATACGATATATTTCTAATGAGATGCCACCCAGAATGCTGAGTATTGACAAGGTCAGAAGACTACCGTATTATTTGTTTACAATATCCAATATTGCATCGTGAAGAGACAATACTAGGTGAGTGTTAGCCTTTGAAATGTGTTGCGGAATTTGCCGCAAAATGTGATGAAGGAGGTGATAGCTTTCAATAGAAAGTCTTTACACAGCTTAGGTCCAATATTTCTTGAAGGAGGAGAAGATGAATAAGAGCAGGTTATTATCTTTAGTTCTTGTGATAACTTTAGCAAGTGCGTTGCTCGCTGCCTGTGCCGCACCTACACCGGCTCCGGCTCCAGCCCCAGCTCCGGCTCCAGCTCCAGCCCCAGCCCCAGCTCCGGCTCCAGCGCCAGCACAGCCTGCGGAGGTAATTGAGTGGACAATTCAATCTCACTTGCCCGCTGGTCAGGTATGGTATACCTTAATGGAGAACACGTGCAAGAAAATTAATGTTGCTTCAGGCGGCCGGATGACGTGGAAGCTGGTAGCGGCCGGTGCCGTTGTTCCGGGAGCCAGAGAATTTGACGGTGTACACGATGGCTTGATAGAAGGCGGCACCGGGGCCATAGCCTACTGGAAGGACAAATGGGAAGCAGCTACGCTTTTCACATATACCGTAGACGGCATGGGACCCTTTCAGACCTACCTGTGGTGGGATAAGGGAGGCGGCAAGGAGCTTGCCATGGAGATGATTGAAGGGTATGATGTGCTGCCTTTCCGCGGGCAATGGTCACCACCGGAAGCGTTTCTCCACTCAGCGAAAGAACTGGCCACCCTGGACGACTACAAAGGGCTGAAACTCCGGGCCAGCGGTGATGGCGCCGAAGTGCTGAACATGATGGGGGCGTCTGCTATTTTCCTGCCCGGCGGTGAAATCTACGAAAGTCTGCAGCGCGGGGTAATCGATGCTACCGAGGTCAGCGGTCCGTCACTGGGCTGGGACCTGGCCATGCAGGAGGTTACCGACTACATGTACATGTCTCCGGTGCGTCAGCCGGCTGACGGGGGGCCTGTCTTCCTCAAGAGATCGGCTTATGAGGCGCTTCCCGACGACCTGAAACAAATAATAACATCAGTGCTGGACACAGATTCGCTTACGTTTACCGAGACCATCTGGGAGTGGGATATTGCGGCAATACAGAAGTTCAAGGACTACGGTGTCAAGGTCCTGCCTGTGCCCACAGCGATAGAAGAGGAGATGAAACGTCAGGCGGAGATCTTCTACCAGCAGAAAGGAGAAAAGGACCCGTTCTCGGCAAAGGTATATCAGTCAATACGGGACTTCATAGATAAAACTGAAAACGTGTGGCCAGCCACAGCAGAGGGTACATGGTAAGCTTCACTGTGTAGTTCCACGTAAGCTTTGGGAGCCGCCTCTTGACACTCTGCTGAGTCAGGGGGCGGTTCCCAATAAGCAATAATATTAATCATAGAGAGGCGCGTATTGAGGAAAGTTCTCAGGGTGATTGATTCTATCAGCGGCCTCATCGGTGGTGGCTTTGCAAAGTGGATATGCTACGTCCTGATTCTTATCATCGTCTATGACGTGGTGGCGCGATATGTTTTTAGGGCGCCAACGATGTGGGGCTATGACACCGCTCTTATGATGGGTGCTGGCTTGTACGGTCTGGCCTGGTGTTATACCCAGCGGTACCGTAGCCATGTCAGAGTTGACGTGGTTTATACGCACCTGTCAGCGAGGAAAAAGGCAATAGTAGATGCTCTGGGTACTCTCTTAGTTCACTTGCCCTTGGTCGCGCTACTCACCGTTGAATCTTCCCGTTGGGCCGTGAAAGCCTGGCTGATTCAGGAGAGGATGGTTGAGACTTACTGGTATCCGCCGGCGGCGCCGGTCAGAACGGCGATTGCAGTGGCGTTTGCCCTCCTATTTCTTCAGCTGATTGCTGAGCTCGTTCGCCAGGGTTACTTTGCCCTGAAGGGAGCCTCTTATGATTGACCTCAGTCCTGAGCTTATCGTCCTGATAATGTTTGGCGGGCTGCTGGTGGGAGTTTTAACCGGATATCCCCTTGCGGCCGTCCTGGGGGTCATAGGTATCGGGATAGCATTTTACTTGAAGGGATGGGCGGCGCCGTCGCTAATTTATACCCGCATTTTCATGATACTGACCAATTATATCATTCTGGCCGTGCCCTGTTTTGTCTTTATGGGTCTCATTTTACAGCGGTCAGGGATAGCTGAGAGATTATATGATGTCTTATACCTGTGGCTTGGCGGTATAAGAGGCGGGCTCGCCTTCGTAACCGTGGTGATAGGTACAGTCCTGGCGGCGTGCGTGGGCATCATTGCAGCTTCAGTCACCATGTTGTCTTTGGTGGCAGTACCCTCAATGGTAAGGCGAGGCTACAGTAAAAGCCTAGCCGCCGGCGCTACCTGTGCCGGCGGTACCCTGGGCATTCTTATTCCGCCGAGTGTTATGCTGGTCTTCTATGGACCTATGGCTAATCTCTCGGTGGGGAAGCTTTTCATGTCCGCCTTCACCGCTGGCTTTACACTCTCTGCGCTCTACAGTATTTATATTCTTACCTACGGCGCACTGAGACCGGATACTGCCCCGCCGGTACCACTCGAAGAAAGGCAGGTTCCCCTGCTGAAGAAGATAGTAATGCTGCTTTCTTCCTTTGTGCCGCCAGTAATCCTGATTCTGACCGTGCTGGGTTCAATCTTTTTCGGCATAGCCCCTCCCACTGAAGCCGCGGGAGTGGGCGCTTTTGCGGCCACGATACTCGCTCTGGCCTATGGCAGGCTTAACTGGCGGGTGCTGAAGGAGACCGGGCTGGAAACGGCCAGGGTTTGCGGCATGATATTCCTGTTTGTGGCCATGGCAGTTGCTTTCGTCGGTCCCTTCATTCTGGGTGGGGGTGACGAGGTGGTGGCAAACTTGGTACTGGCCGCGCCCGGCGGCAAGTGGGGCAGTCTTAGCGTCGTCCTGTTCCTCGTCTTTCTCCTGGGCTTTTTTATCGACTGGCTGGGTATCGTCTTCATCATAGTCCCGATAGTAACGCCTCTTAATGCTGCACTGGGCTTTGATCCTATCTGGTTTGCCATGATGATTATTGTTACCCTTCAGACATCCTTCATGACGCCACCTTACGCCGGTGCGATATTTATCGCTCGGGGTGCCATTCCGGCCGAGTGCGGGGTAAGCATGGCTGATATAATTCGTGGTGTTATCCCGTTTGTTCTACTCATCCTACTCTCGCTGGTATTATTTGTATTTTTCCCTCCGCTTCTGACATGGCTGCCGGCGCAGATGATAAGATAGAGCACTGAGGGAAGGGTAAACAGGTACCGCGTCTTCTTGAACGGAAGAAGGACAAAAGCAGCTCGGAAAGAAGATGGTAGCTTTTCATCAGTAAAGAATCATGGAGGTGATGAAATGCTCAAATCAATAAATCTCTTGAGACTTGACCACGGCCAAAAACTCATAGGTGCGCTTAGCGATTATTGCCAGAAAAAGAACATATCCTCGGCAATAATCCTCGGCATTATCGGTTCTCTGGAAAGTGTAAGGTTCGCCAAGCCACGAGAGAATATCAAACAACTTGGGGTCGAGAAAGGTTTCGGGCACGATTATGAGGAGTTTGAGGGACCCTGGTCAGTACCCTCTGGTCAAGGGTCATTATCAGTATTTGAGGGCGAAAAGGTGTTCCACATCCATCTCTCGCTCAGTTCCCCAAAGGTAGGCGGTGAGATGATCGGAGGACACCTCGTTGAGGCCGATGTCTGGAACACCCTCGAGATATATATCGGTGAGCCCGATTACCAGCTTCGCCGTGAGTTTGACCACAAAATAGGAATGTCGGCATTGATTTCAACATAGAAATCACTATTTGAAAACCTTAAGCTGAAGAAGCAAAAAGAGGAAAGAGATGATATTAAGGTCTTTAATCTGCGATGCCATGGTTAAGTATTTTGAGTCGGACGACTGGAAAGAACTGATGAGGCAGATGGCTCGTGGCAAAGAGGTCCGGCATGCCCATGTTTATGCTGACAGTATTTTACACCCAGAGCCATTGCTCAAGATTGTTGAGGAATATTTTAAGGCACATGGCTTGCCACTCCAGCGCAAGATATACTTGCTGACCCCCGGGGGAGTTCACGGCATGACCGATATCTACAACATTCATCCCAAGCCAGATTGGGGACATTGTGAATTAATTCTGAGATATAATAAAGCCCATGTTCTCACTCCAATGGCGACTGGTGCTACCCGGACTGGCAAAAGCGTCGAAGTCTGGGACGATGAGTATATGGAAAGACATTATGCTAAATACAATTTTAAAACCAAGCTCACCAGTGAAGAGGAGAAAGATTTAATCGGCTACTTTAACTCTCCGGAATGGGAGCTGCAGTACATTTTCATGATGGCTGGAACGAATCGGCACACCCATTCACTGGTGGAAACATCTATCCATCCCGAACTCCTCAATGAATACGGGGTAAAAGCCATGGAAGCCAAAGGATTTGAAGTCACCAAAGCTGTTTCCATTGTTTACAACCTAAGAAACTTCGACGTGGGAAAGATTACTTATCTTTTAAGAAAGCCGGAAGTGATGTTTGAGCTGGAATGGGATTATAATCCCAATGTCAGCATCAGGTCGAGCACACAACCCCTTCATCATGTAACAACTCTAGAAACACTGAAAGAAGCGATGAGGGGCTGTGACTATATCAAACTTGATGAAGAGGCCACGCAAGAGATTATTGAACGGCTGAGGGTAAAAGCCAAAAGCCAATAAGGTTCTTTAATAAATTCTCTTTTACCTAGTAAGCTCGCTAAAAAACTTGGCCAAATTGTGTAGGATTTAATGCTTTTCTACTTCCTCCAGATTTATGTGGCGGTTGAAAAGGAGGTAACTTGATGGTTTCTGGCAATAAAATCGGAGTCGCGGTTATCGGTTTGGGACGAGTCGGGGAGAGTCATCTGGATGCGATTCGCTTAAATTCAGAAGCCGCTTATGTTGCCGCAGTAGTTGACATTGAGCAGTCCCGGGCACAGTCGACAGCGGAGAGATATAAGACCAAGTTCTACCTCAGCGTAGAAGAGGCCTTAAATGACCCCGATATTAAAGCAGCCGTGATTTGCCTTCCCCACTATCTGCATAAACCAATTGCCTGCCAGGTTATGGAATCGGGTCGCCATGTCCTGGTGGAAAAACCTTGGGCACTCAATTTAGCTGACGGTAGAGAGATGTTAGCTAAGGCACAGGAAAAGAAGGTGGTGCTCATGTCCGGGCAGTCCTTCCGCTTCCAGTGGGCTATGTATGAAGCCAAACAACTGGTCAAGAAAGGAGAGATTGGTCATCCGTTTAATCTCCTTTACGTTTTCCTCACCGCAGTTGATTATGTTCGTGCTCCATCATGGTGGCGAGATGAGAAAATGACTGGGGGACTGGCCTTCGCCTTAGGCGGTTCCCACACCGTGGATTATACCCTATGGATTTACGAGGGCAGGAAGCCGGTACGTGTCTATTCCGAAGCCCGTTCTATCAATCCAGAACTTGAGGGAATGGATGAGATCATTATTACCATCCGTTTTGATGATGATTCCCTGGCTACCAATTACATTTCCATAAATACCAGGCCCATGAAACATGAATGTCTTATCGTGGGACCGAAGGGAAGGATAGACGTTACCTGTGGCTTTGGTTGGGATAAATTGATAGGTGTCTTCTCCGCTGACCTGTTCCTTAACGGCAACTTGGTACGCAGTGACTTCCCCACGTTTCACCAATTCGCTGTCCAAATGCGAGAGTTTCTGGAGGCGATTTCACAGCCACGAGAACCTATCGTGAAATACTCTGAGATTCTCACCCAACTGGCAATCTTGGAGGCAACACAGAAGTCGGCAGCAACACATCAGACAGTACTTTTGTGACTATATAAAGCCCGGAGCATAAACTGGACTCATGGGAAGCAATCGGCAACATGGTCAAGGTTGATGGAGTTGAGTTTGTCTTTGGACTAGGTGACACCGCCCTTCAGTTATAGGCCGCTAAAACATCCAGAATCATGCCAATAAATGTCCGATATGAAATTACACTACAGGAAGATGTACCTGCTAAAAGAATTCGTAGTGCTGGAGACCAGAATTGACCTGCCCCCCGAGATGAGCATTGCGCCGAGGATGAAACTAAAAAAATCGTCTCAATAGGAGGGAAATATGGCTACATCCGCTGAAGAGAAAGATTTAAGTTTTACACCCGCTTATAAGCTGGCGGAAATGATTAAGTCTAAAAAGTTATCTCCAGTTGAGTTGATGGAGGGCACCCTCAAAAGAATAAGGGAAATCAACCCCAAAATAAACGCCTATCTTACGGTAGTGGAAGAAGAGGCAATGCAAGCGGCGTGGAAGGCAGAGAAAGAACTCAGTGCCAGGGTTGAGATTGGTCCGCTTCACGGTATTCCTGTCTCCATCAAAGACATGCAATTAACCGAAGGCATAAGAACAACTATGGGTTCACTTGTTCGCGAAGATTTCGTGCCTGACATTGAGGGTACTTTTATAAAGCGTCTTAAATCTGCTGGAGCCATAATTGTGGGTAAGACGAACACACCGGAATTCGGGCTAAGCTTTTCCACTGAAAACAAGCTGGGTGATGCTTGTCGCAACCCATGGAATACTGAAAGGACTTCTGGTGGCTCTAGCGGTGGAGCAGCTGCCGGTGTAGCGGCCGGTATCGCTCCCATGGCACAGGGGGGTGATGGCGCCGGTTCAACAAGGGTTCCAGCATGCTTTTGTGGACTGTACGGTTTGAAAGGAAGCTATGGTCGTGTGCCAAAAGAGCCTACCACATGGGGAGGATTCTCTCACATCAGTCACATAGATGCGATGACAAGGAGTGTTAGGGATACGGCATTAATGATGAACGTAATGTCTGGTCCTGACGGGATAGATTTTACTTGTATTCGAACACCACCGCCTGATTTCCTCGAAGCACTTGATACTGGCCTTGAAAGATTGAGGATAGCCTGGAGCCCTAACTTAGGCTATGGTGTCAAAGTAGACGATGAAGTGAAGTCAGCAATTGAGGCTGCCGTTCGCGTATTTGAAGAGATGGGGCACGATGTTGAAGAGGCAGCACCAGCTACTGGCGAACCCTTTGATACTTGGGAAGTACTCACCTCGACACGCTTTCATTTCCCCTTAGGATTTGTTCTCGATGAACATGCAGACAAGATTACAGACTACGTCAGGAGAGCTATGGAATGTGCCCGCAGTCTAAGTGGTTTGGCGGTCGCTAAGGGATGGATAGAGCTTGAAAAAATCCGGGCGACAATGTTGGACTTGTTTGAGAAATATGATCTGCTGCTAACACCAACAACGGCAGTTCCAGCATTCCCGATAGGTGAAAGACCAGCGATTCGTGGCCGCGGTATTTTAGAGTGGGATTTCTGCCCATTCACCTGCGTCTTCAATCTTACTGGTAATCCCGCAGCTTCAGTGCCCTGTGGATTCACCTCTGATGGTCTACCTATTGGTCTTCAGATAGCTGGCCGGAAGGAAGATGAGGTCACGGTACTGCGTGCCTCGGCTGCCTTTGAAGAAGCCCGGCCATGGTTAGACAAGCGTCCACCTTTATCATAGAAAAGGGTGGCTCAATTGTTCTTTTGAAGTCCAGTTTTTCCCTAGTAAGGCAAACAAGGTAAAGGAGGGTTGCTAATAGGGGTAATGAAAAAGCGGGTAGATTTGTCAAGGTGACTCTCATACAGCGAGGTCCAGCGACAGAGACAAGGAAAAGACGCTGCGTGACCTGCTCAGTCAGTTTGACGAGGTACTAGAAGTGTAAAGAATATTGTCAATTATATCCCAGAAAACAAGAATGTGACAAACTATTTGCACTGTAGCGTTCGTTTCGTCTGCTATCCAACGTGTTCAATGGGAATCATGATTGCTTCGTGTCACTTGGTTTTGAATGGAGTCCCATGTACTCCTTTTTCCAACCATTCAAAATAAAGTTGTTTCACTCTGGTAGTGATGGGACCAATCTTTCCAGATGAGATGGTTCGTCCGTCCACTTCTGCAATTGGAATGATGCCACCCCCGGTTGAACATAGGAAAACCTCATCTGCGGTATAAACATCATAGGGAATCAGCCGAGTTTCTGTCATCTCTATGCCTACCTCCCTAGCAATTTCAAAGACTGCTTGCAATGTTATGCCAATGAGTACATTTACAAGAGGTGGGGTATAAATTTTACCATCCTTGACAACGCATATGTTATAACCAGGACCTTCATTAACAAAGCCATCAATATCGAGCATGATAGCTTCATCTGCCCCAGCTTTCTGTGCCTCCATTTTGGCTAAAACTAGGTTAGCGTAATTCAGATTCTTTGTTTTTGGGTCGAGGCATTGTGGCGGGGTACGTCTGATACTGGTAATTCTGGCTTTCAGTGGCTTATCTTCTTTACCAGGCTCAGCTAGCCATAGATAAGGTCTTGAGAAAACGACTACGGAAGCCTTACAGCCAACCGGCGATAACAGAGGTCGCGGTCCCACACCACGAGTCACGATGCATTTCATATACTGGTTCTTTTCACCATTTGCTTCTACCACCTTTATAATTATCTTTTTCAATTCTTCCTTAGTCAGCGGCATATCAATTTGGAAATGATGAAGAGACCGATACAGTCGTTCAATATGCTCATCTAACATAAATAGGTTCCCGTTCCAAGCACACCAAGCATCAAAAACACCGTCCCCAAACAAAACTCCATGGTCAAAAATGGACAACTTGGCCTCGCTCTGGGGGACATATTCGCCGTTGACGTAGGCAATCCATTCTTTCTCCTCTGCCATCATGCGCTCCTTTCCCTGTTTCTGATTAATATCATACGGAGTATACGAGCGCTCCAGCTTATAATACTTTTGGGAGCTTGTCAATGCATTATCGTTTGTCTATATTATGGAATATAATTAATGAGCATTAGGGTGCACGAAGGATAACATTGGCAATCCATTTAATTTCGTTTCCATTACGGCGTATGGTTTTGATCATTTGCCTTTGCCACATCTGAGCCAGAGCCAGGCAATTCCAAAAATACAAAACAAATAAGTAAGGGGAGTTAAGAGGATGGCTAAATCAAAGTTAGCGGGGAATGTTCAAACGGTGTTAGGGCAAATTGAGCCACAAAAATTGGGTATCACTCTCACACATGAGCATTTCTTTGTCGATACGTCAGTATGGTTTAAAGAACCTGCTGAGGTTACTCATAAGTTCCTTGCTTATCAGCCAGTTTCCCTAGAAAATCTAGGATGGGTTCGCTATCATCCTCTCAGTAATATAGACAATATACGCATTTTAGATGAGCAACTTGCAATCAAGGAGGCCTGGCGTTACAAATTGGCAGGTGGTAATTCAGTTGTTGACGTGACTAATATCGGACTTGGCAGGGACCCTTTAGCTTTGACGCGTATCTCTCGAGAAACGGGACTCAATATCATTATGGGTGCCGGCTACTATGTTGAAGGCACACGTCCCACCGGTATGAAGCTAACAGAGGAAATCATAGCCAAGGAAATTATCCGTGATGTGACGGTGGGTGTCGGAAACACCGGTATACATTCGGGTATCATTGGGGAACTCGGCATGTCATGGCCAATGAGTGATAGTGACAAAGTAGTTCTGCGTGCTGCTGCGTTTGCTCAAAATGAAACGGGGGCACCGATAAACATACACCCCGGCTATAGCCCAGGTTCTCCATTTGAGGCTATCGAAGTGCTAGACAAAGCCGGAGCTGATATTAGCCGTGTGGTTATGAGCCACGTTGACCGCACTATTTCCGACCATGATAGACAGGCTGAACTGGCAAAAACTGGCTGCTACCTTGAATTTGATTTGTTCAATTGGGAAGGATATTTCTGCCAGCGCATGGTCTTATCAGAAGAGAATCCTATAAAGGTAGACCTGCCCAATGACGACGGGCGTATCAATCAAATCGTGGCTCTCATTAACGAGGGGTTCTTGAACCAAATCCTGATATCACATGATATTTGCCAGAAACACCGTCTCTGGCATTATGGGGGTTCTGGGTATGCCCACATTCTGCAAAATGTAGTACCATTAATGCGTGAAAAAGGTATGTCAGAAAAGCAGATTCATACCATATTAGTTGAGAATCCAAAGCGAATGCTAACTTTCGTCTAGTGCAGAAAATGGTATTTAGAAAGATTTCAGACGCTTCACTTTCCTGCTCTTGTAGAAGTCAGCCCCACCTGCATTGGAACATTTCCAAAATATCTTATATACACCGGGGAGTCCAGAGATGCTCGTTTCTCGTTTCGGTTTCACCGTTGGCGTAACTTCAAGATAGTGCCATTTACCTGATGCTCACCGAAAACCCTAAGTGTTAACCTTTCAGCAGTCCGGCTAAACAAAAGTCTGTTTTGTTCAGCAGAGGTCACAAAAGCTTATTTTGTCACCCCTGTGAACAAAAGTCATTTCTGTTCAATTCCATTTCTCTCTACAAAATCATAACTGCGTTACGCTAGTGGAAGAGACCCTGTAATCAAAAATGAGGCGGTTCTTGATGTAGACTAACGATTTTCTACCTTTAATAGTTGGCGTAGCGGCGCCTCTTTCCGCTGCGCCTTATTCAATAATCTACCCACTACTGATATTGTATGTCTCAAATATCTCTATCTTGTGACCATTTGGGAATCTTGAGTATTTGTCACACCTTCTTAGATTTTTTGACCTCCTAATTAAAGGGATGGAAAGAGATTCATCGCTTTCTATGAATTCAACATTCTGAAGCAAACCCTGTGCTAAAGTTTTTGGTGGGGTTGAGTGGTTTCTCAAATAATGGTCCAATGGAATAAGATAACTGTTGAAAATTGTAACAGACATTAAGACTGGTAAAAAAATGGGAGTATCCGTATAGAGGTTTTTAAAGCCACAATTGGCCATTGTTGTTTCCTCGTGGGAAGATTCCACTCCAGTTTCAGTGTCTGTGACCGAAATTATCAATTTTTGTTCCTGCGAATGTCCAAAATTTGGTGAACTCAACCTAGCCCACTGCTCTGGCGAAGTCAAAGTAATTATTGAGTTCATCCGCTCCCAAGCTGATAGCGGAACAACTACCACGCAAGGTTTGTAATCGCTACCAATACACCAAATGTTAATATCAGGTGGTCGCATCTCATAATGCCCAGAAATAATTGAGATAGCGTATTTAGGGTCAGTATCCTGCGTTGGTGGCCACTTTTTCTTGAACCTATCAAAAACACCCATAAAGCACCTCCGTTTCAGAGAATCATTTTTCAGTAGCTACTCTTCGTTTACCTCGCCTTCTTGGCATCAAGAAAACCAATCGGGTTTCATCCCGAATTCTACTCATTCTTGCTTTCCAAGCCAGATCCATGACAGATTCTGCATGGTTTTAAGCGCACAATTATATCCGGGTCTCTGCCACTCCCTCCACAAGTCACACAAACTCTATAGTCACCCCGGCTACCTTCAAGTTCATGCTGCTTTTTCCCCTGACAAGCATAACAAACTCGTTGCAGAGGGTCAGGGTCGATACCTGTAGCATCGCAATATCTGCATGGGGTAGAGAATTTTGTTGGTGATGGAGGTGCTATCCCCCTCTCTGATTGCCTCGCTTTCTGTTTTATTCGTTGGAACCTTACCTTTTCAGTATTCAGGTCTGCCATTGTCACCTCCCAGCCCACATCAAGCCAACTGTCTTGTCTCGGAGCACTTGGGGTATTATCCCATGCCCTCAGCCATTTGCGTGCTGCGGGTTCCATGCTTTGTCCGATGATTTTCTCAATCTGCTGGAAGGAAAGAACAACCTGTGTAGTTGTCATGGGTTGTTTCCTCAAGTATTCTCGCAAAGGGTCATATTTAGCCATTTTCTCCTCCTTTGTTACTTTTGTTCAGGACCTTCAGTAAGCCTGCAACATTGTTCTCGGCTGTCATTTTTTCTATGATTTTGAGCAGTGAAACCATTTCTTGCAGTCTAAACCTGCTAGATAAGGGAAGTCAAGGTAGCATGAATAGGAATATTTTTCTTTCAATGAGTTGTCCGGGTATATGCACAGCATACGGCACTACCGCCACCTTGGTGGCTGTCTTGTCATCCGGGCCGTAGTAAGCCACGGTAACAACCGGCAATTTTCCTTTCTGTCTTTGCTTTTTTCTCTTGCTCATCTCGAGACTACCAGCTAAATATTCGCCTTTCAAGGTTATCGCTTTTTATCTTTGGATTCAAACGCCTGGCGGAATACTGCGGGGACATTGGCACGCCTGGGTCTTTTTGCCTGGTGAGAGCGCCGTAATAGCCGATTTACCAGGTCATCGTCAAATTCTTCCGGGTCGAATGAGCCACCGAGCCACTCCATCATGCTCTCGTACTCCTCATGCAGCGGGTCGCGGATGGTCTCAAGCAGCTCGTCGTAACCCCAGATTCCGCCACAGTCCTCCGGCGGGCAGGCTCGTTTACCAGCTAGACAGACGGGGTACTGACCTCCCGGCTCGGGAGGTAGAATTTTCTCCACCAGAATCTGATGCTCCCAGCTATCGCCGAAATCATATTCATAGGCGAATCCGGACTTCTCACGAGTTACAACCTTACTGAGTTTCGTTCTCCTTGAATCCATGAAGTGAAGCTCGTTGATGATGTTCGTCAACGGTCTTCCCGGGCTTGCCCGGGACATCTTTACCAGCTTTTCCATCATGCGGCCGCCGATTATACCTGAAGACATGGCTTTGGCCACGGCTTCCTGCTGGTGAGCGGGCAGGGCAGCAATCCTGACAGCCTCATAAGGACCTATCTCCCCAGCCTCAATTCTAGCGTGCACGCTAGGTGTGAGCGACAATAGCGCCAGCCGGTCGGTAAAGTCCGCTTGCGGCGATGCCCCCTTTCTTCGGCCACTGCTTTTTCTACCTTACCGCCACAGCCCGGGCAAAATTTAGCAGTTCTACTCAACCTGGTACTGCACTGGGGGCAGGAGAGTCTGATTCTCCTCTTCAGGTGCTCAATAGTCACTATGCCTTGGTTGAAATCAATATCGCCTACACTAATAGCCAGAGCCTCAGAGATGCGGCAGCCAAGGTGAAACAGCAGCCTGATAAGGAGCTTGTCTCTCAGGTATATTGTTGCGTTCTCAAGCTGTTCTACTTCGACTGGTTCGAGGTATGCTTTTAACAAGACTAATTCGTTATTCCTTCGCTGTTGGCTGACCGTGTTATAATGGGTGGGGGAGAGAAGGCCGGATGACCGGGCGGACTCCCGTACCCCCTTTCATCTGCATTGTTTTTTCTCCCCCATGTTGGTGAATCTTACCCTCTTGGGTCTGCCACCCATGGCTCCCCAACGACGGCGTTGCGCTTTTCCAAACCGGGCAGCTAGTTTGGCCTGTCCTTTTCTTCCAGCCCTGCGGTAATGGTCAATACCGTGACGCCTTAAGGTAGCTAGCCCACCAAATCGACCGGCTTCCTGCACGGTTAATTGACCATGCTCGCTGTCGGTGCACGGATTAAGCGTTTTCTTCGAAAATATGTCTTGACTTAAGTTACGAGATTGCATGGTGGTGGTCTTACGTTTGCTATATATAAATGATAAGATAGGATTGAGTTGATGGACAGGAAAAATAGGTGTGTGCCAAAATTCCGTGGAGGTGACAAGAATGAAGAGCTCCTCTTATCAGAAGAGAAGGAAAGCCCTGGTTATCTCACATAGTCCGATCTTCAATGGGGAGGTACGCACAATACGGTCAAAGCTGGGAATACCTGCCGAAGGGTTTAGTTCCATTCAGAAAATGGATAAATGGTACAAAAGGCATCACGCGGAAAACACAAAGGAACACCATAGACCTAAGCCACTCTGTTATTGGCACTTCCCCAAAGAACTTCTTGAGCTTCTCGAGTCTTTTTCTTATTCCGGTGAACCGAGCAGGGTGAATTACTACTCAGAGGTGCCGCTTGACCATTATGCTATGGGCCTAATACGGAAGTTTGACCTGCCTGAAGAGGTAGTCGCCCAAGTTAAAGCCTATATCTTAGGCGCCAGAGGCTCACTAGGGGTTGGACCAGCACTTCAGCTTATTCTCCTTCCTGTAGATGAAGATGAGGATGGAACCAAATATATAGCCTTAGTTGCTGGCATAGATGAGGCCACCACGCGAAAGGATTGGTTAGAAGTGTGGATAAGGGCTGAAGTTATTCTACGCCTGTCAGGGATGAGTAAGGCACCCCATAAAAGGCCTCTAGACAATGTGTTTCTTCGTGATCTGAGCTTTTGGGAACAAATTAAGGCAGGCAAAACCGCCAAGGAGGTTCTCGACGATTGGACGCAGAGATACCCAAAGGACGAACATCTGGGTGAAGATACTTTAAGGAAAGCAGTTGATAGGATCGATGAGATTATGCGGCCAGATTTGTAGTGCTCAATATCAGTCTTATCTTGCTTTCGACAGTAGCGGCCATAGCTTTAGAGAAGTGAAGGCACATGGGTGATGCAATACGGAGTTAGCCTTTGATCCAGTCTAGGGGGCCTTTCTCATCGTAGGCTTTTAGAGCGTCCTCGACCTCAATAAACTGGGTGTAACGCTCCGTCATAGCCAAGGTGGAATGCCCCAGTAAGAGCCGACATCCTTTCATATCACAGGTATGCCTCAGATAGGTAGTGGCAAAGGTGTGGCGCAACTTGTGGACTGAACCCTTCACATGCTGCAATCCAGCATCTTTCTTTAGACGGCGTATGATCATTTGCACACCACCGATCGTCAAGGGAGCGCCTTCTTCAGTTATCCAGAGGGCATCATGGTTTATTTGTTGTGGGCGTAGGCTAAGATATTTCCACAGCGCTTTCCTGGTCTGTGGACCGAAGCCGCTTAGCCTGGACTTCCCCATCTTCCCGTGTCGTATGACAACTCTTCGCCTTCCTAGATCAATGTCCTCCAACCGTAGCCTTGCCAGTTCCTCCAGTCTGAGACCACTTTCTAGAAATAGCAGAAAGACAGCTCTATTCCGGGCCGACAACATTTTCTGGCGTTGAGTTTTGGCAATCTGCGAGTCGTAATCCAGAGCTTTGAGAATACGACTGATATGCTCTGGACGATATGGCTCAATGGGTGTAAGCTGAGGAGCTTTCAGTTTTATATCTTCCATTGGGCTGTTCTGCAAGTAGCCTTCGTTTACAGCCCACCCAAAGAACCGGCGTAGTGCCCGGTAGTACGGCCAACGAAGACGCTCTATTGCTACCGGCTCGTTTACCGAGCCATCACCTCCAATAGTAATAAGATGGTGAAAAAATGCCTGAATGTGGTGCTTAGTTAAGAGGCGGATATCTGAAGGAACTCCAGCGGCATCTACCCACTGCAAGAAACGGGAAATTTCTCCGCAATAATACTTGACCGTTTTAGGTCTGGTAGTCGACTCAAGGTCATATTTGAACCCTGCTAGTAGCCATTCTAAGCTCGTTTGTGCCTGCACCATTCATTTTGGGGAGCCCGCCCGGTGCAATTGGTCTAAAATAGCTTTACATCCTATTTAACCTGCTGCTTTATGCAAGTGATCACGAATTGTCTTTCCCTATCTAAAATGGGCGGTAGAGGACTTGAACCTCTGACCTCCTGCGTGTAAAGCAGGCGCTCTAA
>JBHIFE010000021.1:0-17240 GCA_046760985.1 Dehalococcoidales bacterium | reverse complement strand
TGGGGCAATTCAGTGGCTAGCTTGGCGGCATAATAGATAGCGTGGGCTGGTTCCAATGCCGGAATTATACCCTTTAGACTTTTGTTACCTGACAGCTCCTCTAAACTATCATATTTATCCTTGCCAATTTTGTTGACAATATCTCATAGCAACAGTAAAATATTTATACAGTGCCTAGCTTTCGTATGGAACAAACGCAATCTTTACATATGCGGCAGGATTTAAGACAAATCCTGCGAGTGGAACAGGCCAACCTGCTGGAGATACCTGAGGAGGAGTTTCATAAACTCATCGCTGGGATAGAAAAGAGTCCCCTTTTCCGAAGGCTCTACCAGAAAGAAAGGCTAATCCGCCGCCAAAGATTCCCCGGAACCGATATTTCCTCTAGTTTTTATCAGCTTAAAGAAGAGGTAATAGCTGATAGGGGTTCCCTCGATGTCGAACCCCTTTTAATTAACAAGGAGTATATTGTTCGTCAAATAAACAATTTAGGGCTAGAAAAATTCAAGCGATATTTCTTATTTCCTGAAACAGGGATGACCGAGGAAGAGCTCGCTACAGAGTGTGATTTAGCAGTTTCAGAGGTTCGGGAGATAAACAGACTTATTGATGAGTTTTCTATCTTGAGCGATTTCTATCATCCGTCTGCTCTCGGCTCAGGGGGGATCCACTACCACAAGATTGCCTCGGTGGAAAAGGAGCAAGAGGGATTTGTCATTGGTTACTTTTCAGCATCCTTTGCCCGGGGAAGATACATAATTGATTATGAAAGATTTGAAGAACTAAGGGCAGACGGGGCGTTTACTGATGCTGAGGTTAGGGAAGTTAAACAACTATTCAAGAGGTTGGAACTAATAAATAGCCGTAAGGACACGGTAAGCCAGATACTGCAAAATATCGTTGAACAACAGGCACTTTACCTAGAATCAGGTGATGTCAGAACCCTTTTACCCTTCAGCCAAAAGGAGCTAGCCAAAAAGATTGGGCTGGCTCCCAGTTCGGTTAGTCGCGCCATCAGGAGTAAAAGCATTGACACCCCGTGGGGACAAGAAGTCCCGCTTAAGCACTTTTTCCCCAGACCAAGGAGGTTCAAGAAGGAACTCGTCAAGCGGCTTCTTGAAACTGAGACGGGGCTTGCCTCTGACGAGGTAATCAGAGTCAAACTACAGGAGAAATTTGGTGTGGCTATCTCCCGGCGCTCGGTAGCCGACCTGAGGAAAGAATTAGGGTTTTCTGCGCATCAAAAGAAAAAAGAAGCATCTTATCTACGAAAGTGAGGGAGAGAAAGAATGAGCATTGTTTACACCGAGCCAGAAAAGTGTCAAGGTCACTATGTCTGTATCCGTAATTGCCCAGCCAAGGCAATTAGGGTAAGAGAGGGAATATCGGAGGTGATAAAGGAACGCTGCATTGACTGCGGTACCTGTATCCAGATCTGCACAGCTAAGGCGAAGCGGGCGGAGAGTGACATTGAACTGGTTTGGCAATTATTGACTCAATATCCTAATGTAATTGCTATCCTTTCCTCCTCCTTCCCAGCTGCCTTGCTCGGTTGTCGCCCGGGACAGATAGTAACTGCACTCAAAAAACTAGGATTTAGTGAAGTGATGGAGGTTACCTTTGGTACTGAACTCGTCTGCCGTGAATACGCTCGTCTCCTAAGTGAATACAAAGGTGAAACTTTGCTGTCGTCTACCTGTCCAGCTGTAGTATCCTATATCGAGAAATATTATCCTCAGCTAATTAGCAATTTAGCACCGGTCGTTTCGCCTATGATTGCTATGGGTAGAGTGATTAAATGGCAGTATGCTCCAGAGGCAAAGGTGGTGTTCATCGGTCCTTGTGTGGCCAAGAAGGCTGAGAGTCGGGATGAGAATGTTGATGGAGTTATTGATGCCGTCCTAACCTTTGCCGAGCTGAAGGAGATGTTCGCCACCAGAGGGATTACCCCCGAAATTGAGAAGGAGGAGCAATTCTCCGGTCCCAAACCCAACCTTGGTCGTCTATTTGTCATCCCGGGTGGCTTGCTCAGAACGGCAGGATTCCCAGAGGACGTCGTGTTAAACGATGTCATCAATGCCTACGGTAAAGACTATATGCCCAGTGTCCTTCGAGAGTTTGCCGAAGGCAATATCACTACTAAACTCATTAGTCTATGGCTCTGCGAAGGTTGCATAGATGGACCAGTTATTGACAACGATTTGAGTATCTTTAGACGCAGGCAACTCATTATCGACTACACTATGAGCCAAGCTGATCCGGCTCAAACAGAGCGGGATATACAAGAGTATGCCAACATTGATATCACTCGTCAATTTGCCAATCGGAGTCTCGTCCTACCTACTCCAAGTGTGGAAGATATTCAAAGCATTTTAGAACAGATTGGTATGGTGGACCCCAGCGCCCAACTGAATGACGGTGCCTGTGGCTATAGCTCGTGTCGAGAGCTGGCAGTCGCTGTCTGCCAAGGTCTGGCTGAGCCTACAATGTGTTGGGCCTACGTGCTCAACAAGCTGAAGGACACGCAGGAAGAACTCATCCAGGCAGAGAAGCTGACCTCCCTCGGCCAGATGGCAGCATCCATAGCTCACGAGGTCAATAATCCATTGGGCGGTGTCCTGGTTTACACTCAGTTATTAGCCAAAAAATTGTCTAGTGATACCCTCTCTAAGGAGGTAGCATTAGACTACCTATCGAAAATGGACTCGGAGCTCACCCGTAGCACTAGGATGATTCGTAATCTCTTAGATTTTGCCCGGCAGTCGGAGCCAACCTTTAGGAAGGTGGAAGCCAACCAAGTTGTTGAGCGCGCCTTTAGCCTCGTTGCTCACCAAGCTGAGCTACAGGGCATCCAGGTTATAAAGGAACTGAGCCATCCATCACCTAAGCTCGTGGCTGATTTTGACCAGCTTCAGCAGGTGTGTACCAACCTTATCCTGAACGCTATCCAGGCAATGCCTGAAGGGGGAAAGCTAACCCTCCGCACCTCAGTAGATAGTAACGGACAAGTCAAAATAGAGGTTCAGGATACCGGTTGCGGTATCTCTCGAGAGAACATGCGCAAGCTGTTTGATCCTTTCTTCACTACCAAAGGGAAAGGCAAAGGTGTTGGTTTAGGATTGGCTGTGGCTCACGGCATTATCCAGCGGCACCAAGGAAGGATTGAAGTTGAGAGTGAGGAGGGAAAGGGAACTACTTTTACTATCTACCTGAAGACTGACCATGAAGAGAAAAGCTAAAGTCCTGGTTGTTGATGATGAAGCTGTTATCCGTGAATCGCTTCGTGACTGGCTCACGGATGCCGGCTATCAAGTATTCGCTGCAGAGAATGGTCATCAAGCCCTGGAGATTCTAGAAAAGGAGAGGCTAGGGATTGTCATCGCTGACCTGGTTATGCCAGAGATGGACGGGATCGAGCTAATGAGGAAGGCAAAGAAGATCCTTCCTAACGTTGAGGTAATCATCATCACCGCTTACGGGAGCGTCCCCACTGCTATCGCTGCTATGCGGGAAGGAGCTTATGATTACATTGAGAAGCCGTTCTGCCCAGATAGAGTGGAACTTTTAATTGAGAGGATAATGGAGCATCGCGGGCTAATTGAGGAAAACCTTTCCCTGCACCGGAAGCTGGAGGAGCGCTACCGATTTGAGAATATCATTGCCAAAAGCCCCAAGATGCAACGGGTAATAGAGATGATCAAAATTGTGGCTAAGAGCAATGCCACGGTGTTGATTACTGGTGACAGTGGCACTGGGAAGGAACTGGTAGCGCGAGCCATCCACTCTCAGAGCTATCGTCGGGATAAGCCCTTCATAGCTGTCAGTTGTGCTGCCTTGCCCGAAAGCCTGCTGGAGAGCGAGCTATTTGGTCATGAGAAGGGCTCATTTACTGGGGCTTACGCTCAAAAGAAGGGAAAATTCGAAAGCGCTAATAAAGGCACCCTCTTCCTCGATGAGATTGGCGAGATAAGTGCCAATATGCAAGTTCACCTGCTCAGAGTCCTGGAGGAGAAGGAATTCACCAGAGTTGGCGGCAATGAACTGATCAAGGTTGACGTCAGGGTTATCTCAGCAACCAATAAAGAGCTGAAAGAGGCAGTAGCCAATGGGGGATTTCGGGAAGACCTTTATTACCGACTTAACGTGGTTACCATTGAATTGCCTCTATTGAGAGAAAGGAGAGAGGACATCCCTCTCCTGGCTAACTACTTCTTGAAGAAGTTTGCCGAGGAGAACCAGAAGGAAATCACCGGGTTTTCTCCCGATGCTGTTGATTTGCTTTTAAAATATGAGTGGCCTGGCAATGTCCGGGAGCTTGAAAATGCCATCGAAAGAGCAGTAATCTTAGCCAAGGGCCCCTTGATTGAGGTTACTGATCTACCTCGCGATACCCTGCTTACGGTCGGCTCATCAACGGCACAAGGGCAAACGCTCAAGGAAGTGGAGAAAAACCATATTTTGAAAATCCTTACCAGAAGCGGGGGGAACTATAGCCAGACGGCTAGGATACTAGGTATTACCAGAATGAGCCTCTACAATAAAGTTAGGGCATATGGATTAGATGTAAAGAAAATAAACAGTAACTGATTAATTCTTTTACAGCTAACTCTCCTACTTAAACCAAGATTTAGGCTATCCTGATGATTCAGGATAGCTTTTTCTTTTGGCAAGAAAATTGCACTTTCATAAACCGGAGGTGATGCAAGATGAAAAAACAAACAGTTCAGGAGAGCCCAGAAATAACAATAGGAGGCAGTCAAGTGAGACCGATACTGATAGTAGAAGATGAAGCTATTATGAGAGAGTCACTCCAAGATTGGCTAATGGATGAAGGCTACCAAGTAGAAACTGCGGAGCGGGGTGAGGAAGCGTTGAAAGTCCTCGCTGAACGGGACTTTGGTGTTGTTCTCCTTGACATGAGGTTACCGGGAAAGGATGGGCTTGAGGTGCTAAGGGAGGCAAGAGTACAAAGCCCCCAGTTGAAAGGGATTATTATCACCGCTTATCCCTCGGTGGAGACGGCGGTCGAGGCAATGAAAATAGGTGCCATCGACTACCTGATCAAGCCCTTAGATCTCGATGACCTTGAGAAATTAATACACGAAGCCCTTGGACCAGTTCAAGTAGAGATAAGGCCAAAGGCTGTTACTGAGGAAGCTGTGGTCGAACCAACTGTAGCAGAAGAAGCCAAGGTTGAGACAGTAACTGAGAAGGTAAGCCCAAGGGACTGGCGCAGGCCGGCTCAGCGGTTTACATCCTTAGAAGGTAATGGGCGGCTGTATCCTGCTTGTCGCTTTGAGGGTTCGCAGGTTTCTAAGAGACTCTGTATTCGCGACTATCAGTGTTATCGTTGCCCATTTTTTGATCAAATTACATACGAAGCCGACGTGAGAAGGATTCAAAAGATTATGAAAACACGTGAAGCTGAAAAGGTGGCAACTAAAACGGGACCGGTGTTAATCGTAGAGGATGAGGCTATCATGCGGGAGTCGCTCCGAGACTGGCTTAGGGATGATGGCTACGAGGTAGAAACCGCTGAGGGAGGTGAGGAGGCGTTACAGCGAATGGGAGAGAAGGACTTTGGTGTTGTTCTCCTTGACATGAGGTTACCGGGGAGGGACGGGCTTGAAGTGTTTAAGGAAGCCAGGGCACGAAGGCCACAACTTAAGGGGATTATTATCACTGCCTATCCCTCGGTGGAGACAGCAGTGGAAGCCATGAAACTCGGGGCAGTTGATTATGTGGTTAAGCCCTTTGTTCCTGATGCACTAGAAAAACTGATCCGGGAGACACT
This sequence comes from Dehalococcoidales bacterium, assembly GCA_046760985.1. Lineage (GTDB taxonomy): Bacteria > Chloroflexota > Dehalococcoidia > Dehalococcoidales > RBG-16-60-22 > JBHIFE01. Next base: position 11,446 of record JBHIFE010000021.1, on the reverse strand, counting down.
GGGACCGGTTCAGGTGGAGATAAAGCCTAAGACTGCGTCGACATGAGGAGGATAGATGATGCAGGAGAAGATGGCAGGTGGTGAACTCCAGAGCTTGATGCAGCACTGGAAAGATTGAAGGAATAACCCGGTAATCAAAGGCTCTGCTGCTATGCGCCCAGGGGATGTCTGTTACCGACTCTGCTCTCGTGCTTTCCAGTGACCACTTGTGAATTCGGTCATTTGAAAAACACAGGACTTCTATACTTATCTGTGCTTTGCAAGCACTTCATAGCTGCATATAGCTTGACACGTTTAAGTCCTACACCGAAGGTCGAGAAAGGTTGCACGAGGAAGTTTGATGTAGGTTAAGCCCACTGTTCGCTGTATGTAAATACGCATCTATTAAAACCACCCAAAACCCTACCCACGTCTAAACAACAAATATATCCTGGTGAAGCGATGTTAATTAAAAGTGGGGGAGAGCATAGTTTGTCAGTCTCGGAAGCCTCTAAGTTTTCCCAACCTCTCTCAAGGCTCTTCGTATTCCAACCCGCTCGATTTTGCCAAGGATAATCTTTTCCCGCCCCTTCGGCTCCCTCTCCGGAACATCATACGCAGTCCTCCGCTTGAATTCGCCAAGCGAAGCAAGCGCAAATGCCTTGCTGAGAAACTCACCATCTACTAGCAGAATGCCGGATACACTACGGTCTGAGGGCTCCATTGCTCTAGTTCGGAGGAGTTTATTTAACCTCTCCACCAGATAAGGATAAAGGGCAAGATGCCAAAACTCTTCCAGAGCGTCATCAATGAAGTAATCCGGTGTTTTTGGATTCTCCGGGTTGCCGATTACAAACGAAATTCCACACTCTAAATGATTGTAAAGATACACGTACTGCCCCTTAATTTTATAAACCATTTTCGGAATAAGAACGAATGAAGGCAAATCAAAGCGCAGACATAATTCCTTTTGCTGTTTTACCGTTTCCGCTCTAACTGTTACTAAGAGTTCATGTTTATCCAAGAATTCCACCTGACGCGTCCGTACATAGTCAAAGTTTCTCCTCTCGTGAAAAGGAAATCTTGGTAAGCAATCTCTTACAAAGTCACCCACGTCACCAATAATCTTCTCGGCATGCTCAAGGTACCTTGCATCACGGTCATTCTTAATTTGGTAAGCGTGCTTTCTGTGTGACGAAGATATTCTCTGATACTGCACAATTTCTTCTCCCACCTCGGCGGATAGCTTTTCGCTTATCATGTCATCCGTTACCGGCTTGAGATAGAAGGTCTTCATGGTTTCCCTCTCAGCGATAGACACGCTGTTTTCTCTCCATAAGAGGCATCTGCTTGCTTCACTTGTAATCTATGCATGGGCATCAGGCGAGAAACAGCCCAATCTCTTCAGGCTAATACAAGCTTCCGACTCGGCTAGACCTCAGCTTTGCTCTCGAGTCGGACTAGTATCCGCATTAATACTACCCAAATCATGCCGAAGTAACAGGCAAAAGCTAAAACAAACCAATATATGGGCGCAAAGCCTCCAACACTCAGTCGTATGGCGGCGGTAACAATGCCAACAATGAGCAAAGCATCTCCCAGACCACCGCAACACCAAATACATATTGGCTGAGTCAACCACTTCGTCAGATTCTTCATCGTCACACCTCCTCTTACTTTGTCAGCCGGCTATGACTCACAGTTGTTTAGCTGGGATAGCAGTTAGCGTCTCCACGGTATACTCAGTCGCGAAGCCCGTGTCCATCACAAAGCCCATCGCCGCCTTTATATCAGGTGCCTCAAAGACAATTACCCCGTCATAGCGACCAAAAGTGAAATAGATGTCATGGACGGTGATGCCTTGAGGAGCTCGGAGCTCTTTTAGATAAGCGATGGCTTCTCTTCCTTTTCCCTTTGGGGATAGAAGCGTTACAAATAACATGGCTACCCTCCTTTTTCTGCAAAATTAACCCGGGCACCCCCACTGTATCATTTGGCGGTTCTAGTGCCCAAGTAGTTGCGAATATGTTCAGCAATTCTGTTATAGACTTTGACGGAGTTACTTGTGGGAGCAATCTCAAAGGGGACAATGATGTGAACCCACCCATTCCTTTCATTAGGAATTACTTGTATCTTTGTCTCTCGCTCCTGGATCTGGAGTCGTAATAGGTCAACATCCCGATTTAGTAATTTTGACAGCTGACCGCCAGTCCACCTTACGTCACGAGCTTTCCCACCGTACCAACGCTCTCTGACCTCTTTGGTCCTTGCTTCGAACATACTCGCTGGCTGTTTCATGCCAAACACCACATAGTGCCTATATGCTCCTAAGTCACTGAGTCCTGTATGCACTCCATATATAACTGCATCAATACTCTGGCCTGTTAACTTAATAACATGTTTCCATCTGTATAACCGTCCACTTCTAGTAAAGCTCCTCTTACTCTTGTCTACAGACTCTACTTCCATTCCGAGGCCACGTAGCTACTGTACCAATCTCTCTATAACTCTGTCTTCGGAGGGCTCAAATACACCATATAGTTCCCAAATTTCGTTAAGAACGCCCATACTGCTTTCTCGTTTTCTTGTTGAGAGTCCGCAATGTTGTTTAAGTCAAAAAGGGCACCGGCTGCCACTTTTTGTTTAGCCATTCCAGCACCCTCGCTTTGCGCGCATCTTACCCCGCCACCGTCTTTTTGAGACTATTTCAAATGTTACAATTTGAGTTTATTCCTCATTAACGTGGTTGTCAACGCCCAAAACATGACACAACGACTTGAGAACCAAGGTGCAGATTGATTCCTGCGCCTGACCTTTTTAGTGAAGAATTCTATGACGCGAGGTTGTGGAGTTGGGAGGTGGGTTGGGTTCGAAACAATGGCCTTTAGGTTATGAGCCTGAAGATATAGTAAGCGTGCTATAAAGGATAAGGTAACAAGAAGCCATTTTGTGCCTCGCTAGATTTTGGTGTCAGGCAGCAGCCTCTTTGGCGACATGGTTTTGTCCTTTACCTCTCAAAGTAACAATAAACGACTCGCTACCGTTTAGGGGCGACCCTATTAGAATGCCTTTTTTTAAAAACCAGTGGGGCCTTTAGGAATCCTTCCCGTGGTCACACATTGCGAGCGTAGCCTTCGACCAAATATCCTTTCAACAATCCTGCCCACATCTAGAACCTCGTCCACATCCAAACTGTGCCCGATTTTCATCTCGTCTAACATGACCACAAGGTCCTCAGTAGGCACCAAGCCAGCTTGAGTAGGATCAGCGTAGTAGTATTTCCCTGTTCCCATAACGGGGCAGTCATCTAAGAAGTTAGCAGGTTGACCCCCTAAGCCCCCAAAACAGGTTTCGAAACGTACTATCCCCGCCTGCATAGCTGCCAAGATATTTGCTATGCCCCAGCCACGAGTCATATGGTGATGAAAAACATGTTTGGACGGGTCAGGCATTCTATCCAATACCTCACAGAAGTATCGGTAAACACTGTCCGGGGTTGCTTGCCCATCATGGTCAGCATGCTCTATATCATCGGCTCCCATCTCCAGAAGGCGTTGAGCAAACTCCCACCCCAGGTTTATAGGTATAGGGCCTGCAATGGGACAACCCCAAATTGTGCTCACACAGGCATTGAATTTTATCCCGTTGTCATGGGCAAGCTTAATCCATTCCTCGAACTTCTGCCAGTGCTCGGCATGGCTCAAACCAGCATTCCTGAGGTTATGCTGCTCGCTGGTAGAAATCATCTGAATAATTCGATCTGGACCGTAACCCTCTTGTCTCGCTTTGACCGCTTCCTGAATTGACCGGTTGCTAATAGCGACTGCGCTAATTTCCACGCCTTCTCTTTTGTTCTTATCAATGCGTTTCATCACTTCATGGGCATCGCTAAACTGAGGCACGTACCTAGGATTAGCGAAGTTAGTAGCCTCCAACCTCTTGAAGCCGCAATCTATGGCAGCATGGATTAGCCATACCTTAGCCTCAGTGGAAATAAACTTCTCATGGTGCTGAGGTCCCTCTCTAGCCACTAACTCAGATAAATCCACGCTTTTGGGTAAGCTTAATTCCTTCATAACTCCTCCTTACTGCCCGTCAACAAGCTACATCTTCCAGTCTCATCCTAAGACTGCTTCTTTCCAACACCATTGCCGCCCCATGCCCACCATTACCACAGATGGCAACTATGCCGTAGCGCCCATTCCTTTCCCCCAAGGCGTAGGGCATTTCTAGGGCTAGCCTTGCCCCGGACATCCCGGTGGGGTGCCCCAGAGCAATAGCCCCGCCGTGCACGTTGACCTTGCTTCTATCAAGCTTCAGCTCCTTGATTACAGCAAGTACCTGAGCGGCAAAAGCCTCATTAATCTCAATAAGGTCAATATCACCCAGTGTCAGACCGGCTAACTGTAATGCCTTTTTTACAGCAGGTACCGGGCCAATACCAAAATACTTGGCTTCCACACCGGCAGTTGCATAGGAGCGGATAAAGGCAAGTGGTTTGAGCTTAAGTTTATCTGCTTGCTCTTTAGACATGATTATCAGGGCACAAGCACCATCTGTAATGCCCGAAGAGGTGCCCGCCGTAATAGTCCCGTCCTTGGTAAAAGCAGGACTAAGTTTAGCCAAACGCTCCAGGGTGATATCGCTGCGAGGATTCTCATCCTCGTGGAACAGAACAGCACCTTCCTCCTGTTCCACTTCAATGGGTACGATTACCTTGGCATAAAAACCTTCCCTGACAGCAGCAGCGGTCTTCTGCTGGCTCTCCAAGGCAAACTGGTCCTGTTCAGCACGGCTTATACCGTACTTCTGAGCCAAACCTTCGGTCAGCTCACCCATTAGTTTTTCTTCTATGCCACACCGGTAGCCGTCTTTAAACATGGCATCTTCCAGTACCGTATCTCCAATGCGTGCTCCCCAGCGAGTATTCAGGCTGAGATAGGGAATGCTGCTGTGGTGTTCCATCCCACCAGCCAAGACAACTTCCGAGTGCCCCAGCCTGACGCTGTTGGCGGCGAGCATTACTGCTTGGAGCCCCGAGATACAGGCTTGCTGAATACCAAAGGCAGGCACACTGTTCGGTATACCAGCCTTAATGGAAACAATGCGGGCAGCGTTAGGTCCCGTTCCTGCCTGGCGGGCATGCCCGATTATCACCTCGTCAATATCTTCTGGCTTGATGTCAGACCTCTTAATAGCTTCCTTTACCGCGGCGACTCCAATATCAACGACATTGAGATTTCTGAGTGTGCCGCCAAACCTGCCTATGGCTGTCCTGGCACCGTTTATGATGACAACTTCTCTGTCCGTCACGTTCGCTTACTCCTCTTTTTTCTCCCATAAATAATTTCTTGACAAGGCACCTCTAGTGTTTAGTGTAGTCGTAGAAACCTCGGCCAGTCTTACGTCCCAAGCGGCCGGCTCTGACCATCTTGCGCAAGAGGGCATGGGGACGGTACTTCAGGTCGCCCAGCTCATGCGCCAAGGCGTCGGAATTGATGGTATGGACGTCCACACCGATGAGATCAATCAGTTCAAAGGGGCCCACAGGGAAGTTCGCGCCTAGCTTCATGGCAGTGTCGATATCCTCAGTGCTGGCTACACCCTCAGCCAGCACGTCAACGGCCACATTGAGATAGCCTCTAAGTATCCGACTCACGATACCTCCGGGAGCCTCCTTGACCCTTACCGGGGTCTTGCCGACCCTCCTAGAGAACTCTATGATAGCTTGGACTGTTTCCTCAGAGGTTTCCACACCACTAATAACCTCTATAAGGCGCATCTCCGGTGCCGGATTGAACCAATGCATGCCTATTATCTTGTCGGGTCTTTTGGTTACAGAAGCTATCTCGGTGGGTGATAGTGTTGAGGTATTGGTGGCTAGGATGGTGGTTGCTGGACACAAACTATCTAACTGAACAAATACCTTCTTTTTCACCTCCATGTTCTCAAATACAGCTTCGATAACCAAGTCCACAAAGGCAATATCTTCTATGCTGGTGGTTGTCTTCACACGGGAAACTGTCTTCTCAACTTGCTCAGCAGTAATCTTTTCTTTTCTTACCAGAGACTCAAGGTTCCTGCGTGTCCTCTCCAGACCTTTGTCCAAGATGGATCTTTCTAGGTCACAGATGCTAACCTCAAATCCCTGCTGGGCAAGTGCTTGGGCGATGCCCATCCCCATTACTCCGGCACCTATGATGCTAACCTTCTCAATAGCCATCGTCCCCCTCCTTTAAATCTTAAGGGCAATTTGACAAAGAGCTGGTCTTCACTGCCCAAAGCTTTCTTTTGCAACCAAGGTTTGGCTAGTATTTTTTCGCTTGGAGTGCTTGTTTAACAGCTAAGCCAATTTCAGCAGGATTTTTGACAACAGTTACTCCAGCAGCTTCTAGGGCCTTTATTTTCTCTGAAGCCTTGCTAGCAACTCCGGTAATAATAGCTCCGGCATGCCCCATCCTTCTTCCCGGAGGAGCAGTGGCACCGGCAACAAAGGCAATCACTGGTTTAGTAATCGTGCTCTTTATAAATTTCGCAGCATCTTGCTCATATGTGCCGCCAATTTCACCTATCAAAGTAACCGCACTTGTTTCCGGGTCGGCTTGGAAAAGCTCTAATAACTCAACAAAGCTAGAGCCAGGCAGAGGATCTCCGCCAAGACCAACGCAAGTAGATTGCCCAATACCTTGTTTGGTTAGTTGGTAGGTAAATTCATAACTTAAGGTACCACTCCTTGATATTAGGCCAACGTTCCCGGGCATAAAAATATAACTGGGCATAATTCCCACCTTGCATTTTGCCGGAGGAGAGATAATGCCGGGGCAATTTGGACCTATAATTCGGCAATTTTTACCTCGAATATATTGATGCCATTTAACCTCTTGTAAAGCTGGAATAAATTCGGTAATACAAACAATAACCTTTATTCCGGCATCGGCAGCTTCCATAATGGCATCAGAGGCAAAAGCTGCTGGAACGAAGATTATGCTAGTATTGGCACCTGTCTCTTCAACTGCCTTCTCCACAGTATTGAAAACAGGGATGTTCCCCTCCCACTTAATCCCGCCTTTGCCTGGGGTAACTCCAGCCACAACTTTTGTGCCATACTCAATGCAACTTTCAGTGTGAAAGGTAGCCTCCCCACCGGTTATCCCCTGAACAACTAACCTTGTATTTTCGTTAACCAGTATCAAAGGTCCTCCTTTTTTTCTTACGCTTTTGCAATCGCTACTGCCTTCCTTGCTGCCTGAGTGAAATCTGGCTCAAAGATTATATTTACTCCCGACTCTTTGACAAGCTTGATAGCTTCTTCAACGTTTGTCCCGTGCATCCGAAGAAGAATAGGCGGGATGTTCATTCCTTTTTCCTTCACTGCTTCTATTATCCCTCCAGCCACAATGTCACATCTTACAATTCCACCAAAGATATTAACCCACACTATTTTAATATTTGGGTCAGAAAGTAGTATGTTAAAGGCATTCTTGACTCCCTCTTGAGTTATTCCTCCACCGATGTCGAGGAAATTTGCTGGTTCACCCCCCTCATATTTAATAAAGTCCATAGTAGCCATTGCTAATCCGGCACCATTAACCATACACCCAATATTACCATCAAGCTTTACATAATTCACGCCAGTCTTTGATGCCTCAACTGCCAATGGTTCTTCTTGTGATATGTCACGTAGCTCGCCAATATCCTGGTGGTAAGGGAGAGCGTTATCATCAATATCCACTTTAGCATCAAGTGCTAAAAGCTGCCCATCAGTGCTGACAACAAGAGGGTTAATCTCTACAAGTGAGCAATCCTTTTCCATGAAGAGGTTATAAATATTAGCCATTATTCCTGCGGCTAGCTTAATTTGCTCCGACTTTAAATTCATGCCATAGGAAAGCTTTCTTGTTTGAAAAGGTAAAATCCCGGTCACCAAGTTGATATGCTCCTTGACTATTTTGTCAGGATTTTTGGCTGCTACTTCTTCAATATCCATCCCCCCTTCTTCACTGGCTATCATCAATGGCAATTTCGCTGAAGTATCTAATAGGATGCCAAGGTAGAGTTCACGCTCAACTTTAATAATCTCCTCCACCAAAACAGCATTTACAGGTAAACCTTCGGGTCCTGTCTGATAGGTAATTAGCTTCTTCCCGAGTAAAGTCTTCGTAATCTCCTCTGCTTCGTCTGTCGTTTTTGCTTTCCTGATACCACCAGCATTACCACGACCACCAGCATGAATTTGTGACTTTATCACCACTTGCCCCCCAAGCTTCTCAGCAACCTTTCTCGCTTCCTCAGGAGTTCTTGCTACATCGCCTTTGGGTATAGGAACACCATACTGGGCTAGCAATCTTTTTGCTTGATACTCATGTATCTTCACCTTTTTCTACTCCTAAATTCTTAAGAACCAGTAGGACTTTGGGAATCTTCCTGCTTTAGGGACTGAATATGACTTCCGCTTTGCCAAGAACGATGTGCTCTCCCCTTTGATTCTCAATCCATACTTCAAGTTCAACTAAATGCTCACCATCGGTCACGCATTTCTTCACTATCTTCTCGTGGCAGGTTAGAATATCACCTGGCACCGCTGGCCCCCGATTACTCCATTCGATGCGCTTAATCTTGCCCTTTTCCGCAACCCAATCAAATAACATTTGGGCCAAAAACGACCCCAATAGCGGACGCTGAGCTAACACGTTAGGTAATTTATCATGAGTCTGAGCAAAATCGCTATCATAGTGGATGCGATGCCGATTCCAGGTAACAGCGCTGAACATAAATATCTGAACTTTTGTCACTTCTTTGGTAACCGGTGATATCTCGCTTCCTACCTGCAGCTCTTCAAAAGAAGGGGCTACTTTTGTTATTTGTACCCGGTTTGACATTTTAGCGTTGGATGAGAGTCCACCTCTCTCGAGCCACAAACTCTCCCCTCTGATTAGTATAGGTTGATTCGATGACACTGAAATAAAGCTTGCCGCTTTTCCCTTGTTTGCAATATACGTCAACTATCTTTTTTTTCACTGTTATTACATCACCAGGTCGCACTGGTTCGCCCAACTCCACGGCACTACCTCCACCTACAGCTTGGCTTACAGGCAGGGGGACATCTATCTCCGTGCCCTGAGGCAATCCATCCTCTCGGAGTTGGCTTTCGGGTACCTCCTCATAGTAGCAACTAAAAAAGAAAAGTGGAGGAGCAATTATCCCTCCCCACTTACTCTTCTTAGCATACTCTTCATCCGTATACAATGGATTTGGGTCTTTGCCTATCGCCACTGCTTGTGCAAATCTCCGAATATCCTTTTTGGTAATCTCGTAACTTTGGGGCATTGACTCTTTTCCAATCATTTTCTTAGCTTCATCAGGAATCAGAATATCCTTTTCCACTTAGCGCTCCTTTTATTCAAAAATGATTACTAGATGGTTTCGGCAGTTCATTTAGCTATCTTGCTACAATTAGCCTTGGCTTGCGAGCTATGTTGGAAGGCAACGCCCCTATCTATAAGCTGATGGATTTCCTTTGCACTATATCCTAACTCTCGCAAGACCTGGCTAGTGTGCTCACCGAGCTGAGGGGCTTGCATTTTAGTCTTAGGTAGCTCACCTGAAACAATTATAGGTGTCCGAACTACCTTAACCTTGCCTACACCGGGATAATAACTCTCTTCAATTATTTGCCTGAATTGCACTTGGGGATCTTCTGAAACCTCAGCTATTGTTAGAAGCCGACCGCATGGGATACCTGCCGCTACCAACTTGGACTCTAACTCAGCACTATCATATCGTTTGCAAACTTTGCTTATTTTGCTCACTAGCTCATCCCTATGCTCGAGTCTTCTATCATTCGTAGAATAGCAAGGGTCGCTACCAAGATCATCTAGGTTAAGCGCCTGACAGAAGTTCTTCCAAAATCTATCCGTCGAAACCCCAATGAAGATCGGTTTGTCCTTGGTATCAAAAACCTGATACGGTGTCCACGCTACATGCGCAGATCCCATACGTGAAGGGACTTTACCACTAAAGGAATGGTGGGTTAAATAATAACCTGCTGCCGAAATAGCAGTATCGAGTAGGGAAATATCTATTCTCTGTCCTTTCCCCGTTTTTTCCTGCTCCAATAGGGACAACACGATTGATAAAGCTGCATATAGCCCAGCAGTTTTATCAATAATGGATATAGCCTGCCTTACTGGTGGTCGTCCTGGTTCACCAGTCGCCATCATGATACCTGACATAGCTTGAGCTATTACGTCATAGCTTGGACGTTGATGGTAAGGTCCGGTCTGCCCAAAGCCAGAAATTGAGCAGTATATTATCCTTGGGTTCACCTGACTCACCTTATCATAACCCACGCCAAGTCTATCCGCCGTACCTGGTGCAAAACTCTCGGCGAAGACATCAGCTTTCCTGACCATTTTTAGAACTATTTCTTGACCTTCCTTTTTCCTTAAATCCAACGCTATGCCTCGCTTATTGCGGTTTAGTGCCATTAATATGGCACCACCCTGAGCGTGACGAAAATGTTCCCCTCCGGGCGGTTCGATCTTTATCACATCAGCACCCATATCAGCTAACAACATGGTGCAAAACGGCATAGCTACGGCTTGACCTAGATCGACAACTTTTACTCCAGCTAACGGCGAGAATGAATTCATATTCCTCCTCCAGTAAGCAAGGCAGGCTTACCAGTAATGTATTCGTTTCCCATAAAAACGTCCCTCAATTATATCTCTTATCCTCCTAGTGGGAAAGCTACTCTGAGATTGTCCCACATGTATTGGGCAGGTTGCGTCCCACATTGTCACATAAAGCCCTAAGAACGCTATCTTAAGCATTTCCCTGTTGAAACTCCTCTTTAGCCTTGCTAACTATCTCAGGATTGGCTAGCAGGTCGACAGCAGTCATAGCTAAGGCCTTGGCAGCGTCAAGCCCCCCTCTAATGCCGGCTTCTGAGCTAGCAGCTGAGGCAAATTCAGTGGTATGGGCTGCTATTCCTACCGGGACTATAGCAACAAAGGGGTGGATACTGGGTACGACCTGACTAACATTACCCATATCGGTAGTGCTAAAGGCTTGGTTAGGATCAGAGAGCTTAATCTTGCGTCCCAAGGACTGCATATTCTGGTGGAATAATTGGGCCATGGTTAGATTATTGCGCATCGAGCGATAACGTATGTCTGCCCATTTGTATTCCAGACGGGCGCCGCTAGCCGTGGCAGCCCCGATAAAGCAATTCAGTACTCGTTGTTTTAACTCATCAAGGTAAGTATCATCCTCAGCGCGCACATTAAATCTTCCCGCACTGTGAGCAGGGACAATGTTAACTGCTTCGCCGCCGTTGGTGATAATACCGTGGATACGGGCTTTATCCTTAATGTGCTGTCTGAGCGAATTAATGGCATTAAATGACTGAATCATGGCTTCAAGGGCGTTGATACCGGCCTCCGGCAGGGCAGAGGCATGAACCGCT
>JBHIFE010000020.1:0-17302 GCA_046760985.1 Dehalococcoidales bacterium | reverse complement strand
ACTAATAATTAAGCCGTATTAAGGGGTACAGGCATTGAGGATTAGGATAAGAAACGAACTTCTGGTCCTAGATATGCTGGTTCTTCTTCTCATCGCTGCCATAGTCCTCTCCCCATCTAATAATCTTCGCATTATCTTGGGATTGCCGTTTCTGCTTTTCTTTCCCGGCTACACATTTGTAGCAGCTCTATTTCCTAAAAGGGAAAGTATAGATACCATTGAGAGGATTGGACTAAGCTTCGGCATGAGTTTCGCCTTGGCGGCACTCATTGGACTTATCCTCAGCTATACACCGTGGGGCTTAAAACTGGGACCTGTTCTCTATTCCATAGCTTCTTTCATACTAATCATGTCGCTGATTGCTTGGCTCAGACGAAAGAAATTGGCGGAGGAGAAACGCTTTTCTGTTGAATTTCAGTTGAGTATGCCAGGCTGGGGTGGCGGTGTCTGGGACAAAGTACTCTCTATTATTCTGGTGCTCGCTATCTTGGCACCACTGGGGACGCTGGGTTATGTTGTAGTCATGCCCAAAGTAGGAGAAAGATTTACCGAGTTTTACATCTTGGGATTCAATGGCAAAGCCGCTGAGTATCCCAAGGAGTTACAAGTGGGGCAGCAGAAAAAGGTAATAGTGGGCATTGTCAACTTGGAGCATGAGACCGTAAGCTACCGGGTAGAGGTAAGAATAAACGGGGTGGAGAACACTGAGAAAGGACCGATTGTACTGGAACACAGTGAGAAATGGGAGCATGAGGTAGGCTTTACCCCCAACGTAGCCGGTGAGAAGCAGAAGGTGGAGTTTTTGTTATTTAGGCAGGGGCAGAGCGAGGTCTATCAAAAGCTTCACCTGTGGGTGGACGTGACACAATAAGACTGCAGTTAGGTCACTCGATGTGAAATAACTCTACACAACTCTTTTGTCGGAGGCGAGAAAATGAATAAAGCATTGCTAACTTGGAATTTGGTCTTAACTCTGTTACTAGTAGGGATGATAGTCAGTGGATGCGTAGAACTTGACCCGAAATTCTCTGCTTTGAAAATTCAAGTTGATAATAATCGGGCAGTCCTGGAGCAATTAGCCAATGTAGCTAACAGTAACAGGGCAACTATCACCAATAACAGCCAAGCAATCTTGGCAAATAAAATAGCGATTGAGAGTCTCACTACCACAACAGAGGCTTCGATTAATGCTCTGGACGCTTCACTCAGGCAGTATGTCGAGCAATATGTGGAAGCGTATGTCGCAGAAGTAACCAGTAGCCAATAGACTAATTATTCTGGCAGTGTACCTATGTAAACAAATTCAAAGGTATTAGTGAGGAATATAAAAAGAACACTACAACACATTCTCGAAGTAAAAGGAGACTGCGGTGAAAAGGCTAGTTCTAGTTGTTACAGTGGTGCTTGTTCTGGGTTTGATAAGTTGTGCACCTCCGGCACCACCTGCTCCAGTGCCTATACCAACACCTGCACCAGTTCCAACTCCTGAACCTACACCTGCGCCCGAACCAATGCCTGAACCTGTTCCACCCACTATTCCTGCTCCCACTCCTGTACCGACACCACCTCCACCCGAGCCACCACCAGAGCCGGTGCCACCTGAACCATCTCCACCCCAGCCAACAATGCGCATTTGGACACTGACTGACGCTGGAGCTACTCGCCTGTTGGGTAGGCGTCTGGGTGGAAGTTCGGTTCACTTTATGCCCGAGAACCAAGTTGAGTTGAGATATTATTTTGTTAAAATTACCCCTATCGTTGGTGTCTCTGAAGGCAAGCTGTATCTGGATGGTGTTCCTCGGTGGATTGCTTCCTGGTTAAAACCTATCATGGGGGGTTATACCAGCTATTCTGACTCTAAGCTGTTTTTAACTGACCTGCCTCCGTGGATTGATCCGACAAAGGAAATCGCTGCTGATGTTACTGAACTGCCAATTGTAGAACGTATCATCACTGAGGAAGGCAAAGCCTTTATACGTTACGTTTGGCCTTAGTTTATCAAACCTAACTTTTAACCCCCCAATTCATGTAGCTGCGCCTAATTATCCAAAATTTGCTTCCAACTGTGCTAAAGACTTACTATAAAGTAGATTTTAGCCTATTGATGATTAGAGCAAGAAGAGGGAACCGGAAGTTGCCACAAGCATTATTGCTATTACTTATTGTATTATTCCTTATTATTTCTAGCTGTAAGTCCCCTACCGAGCAAAAACTAGAGTTGATTAAAGAGATAAAAGCTTTTGAGAAAGAGCTTGGTTTTAATGAAACCGACAACTTCAAGACCTATTCCGAGGAATTAGAAGCCTACGATTATTATTTTTACACACCCAAGACAACACTCCCTTACTCGCTAGATGACCCGTCGTTACAGTTTGGGGTGGGGAAGCCAGAAAGCGCCCCGATTGATACCGAAAAGTATGATGTGTTCTTTTATTCTATTGAGACCATAGCCGGAGTGAAAACTCCGGTCACTAAATCTCTGCTAAAGGCACCCTTACCCAGGTTCATACACCTCATCTTCCACGAGGACTGGCAGGAACAAATGGATTCACCTCTGGGAATAGAAGAACCATGTGCTGAAGTTGTCAGTTATGCTGCAGCTAAGCTTTTTACTGAGAACAAGTTTGGTAGGGATTCAACGGTTTATAAGACCTTAGATAGTGAGTTTAACAAGAAGCTCAAAGAAAGCGAGATTTATAACCAGTATTATGAGGAACTTAGAGTTCTCTACTCGCGATTTCATTCTGGAGAAATTTCAGAAGCAGAAACCCTGTCCAGAAAAGCTGAGTTGCTCAAAGCTATGGAATATGATTTGATAGATATCTGGCTGGGCAAGCCGCGTCAGCTAAACAACGCTTTTATTGCCTTCCAGATGACCTATTATAGACATTTGCCCTTGATGCATCAGGTGTTTTCAGCTACAGATTCTGACCTCACAAAAACGATGACCATATTTCGGTCGGTGCCTAATCAGGGAGCTGCGTTTGAAAGTTTGGAGGAACTTAAGAGTATAGAGACCGGGGTGACCGATTATCTCCGTAACACTTTGTTAAAAATTGTGAGAGCTTGAACTTACTCGTTGAACAAAAACAGTCAAGAGGTTTGACAAATCTTCACCTTTCCCCAAAACCCCATCTTATTATCCTTAATGATTACCACTCCCTCTAGCCCCTTGATACTTCTAGCAAACTCCATCCCGCTGGGGAGGTCAGTGGGTTGGTGAATCAAATTGCCGATAGCCGTGGCTGCAGCGTCAGCCAGGGTGGCTGATTTAGCCAACGCCACAACCGCATCAGCCTCCCCGTAGCTTAGAGAATGTCCCACTGTCCCTGATGAGGTACAAATTCCTAGCGGTGTATCCTGCCCGTCAATTTCCAGACCAATTTTACCACTTAGGGGAGATTTACCGGCATAAATTCCGACTATTCTTTTCTTCAAGCTCTTCAGGTAGATATCGCCCCCATTTTCCACGATTATCTCTGGCGAGAAGACCAATAATTCGTTACCAACAAATTCAGCCATCGCTCCAGCCACTGAAGCCATGGGACCAACTCCAGCCTTTTGGGCTGCCTCTATCATCTGCTTGACGATATTTGGGGCATCCTTAGTAACTGGAAGAGGTTCAAGGGAGGTCAGGAAGTCGCGGTATCGCTTGATGTGCCTTTCCAATTGGTTGCGGTACTTTAATACTAATCTGTGGGCTTTTCTTTTCAGATTACTTGAGGCACGAATATATAAGTCGGTCTCCTTAACTATTACGTTAAAGGAGATTAGATCCTTACCTTCAACCCAGTGCCGATAGGTTCTTGGTTCATACATAGACTAGAAATGTACTTCCATTGCTCTTGGCGGGCAAGCCTTTATGCACAAACCACAAGCCACGCATTTCTCATTGATGAATTTTACTTGCCTAGTTTTGGGGTCAAGCTCAAAAGCGCTGGGTGGGCAGATGGTTATACAGGCGCCGCAATGAGTGCACCTTTCTTCATTGCGAGTAACGTCTTGGCTGAGAGATTGAACTTTTACCCCGATCTTAACCAAGAAATTGATGCCGTTATCATACTCTGTTTGTTCGCCCTTCAATTCCAACACCATTAGCCCTTCCTCTACCGGTTCCGTGGTAATTGAAGCCTTTAGGATGTTAAATTCAAGGTTATAGTCCTTGACCAGTCGGTATATTATCGGTTGTTCCACCAGGCGTCTTGGAAAACGGAGGACTATTCTTTTGCAAACAACCATTGCCATCACCTCTGCTTTTATCTAGCCAGTTTTAAGATGGGAGCCTCATTCCTGTATCGGGCGTTCGTTAAGTGGCTTAAAGCTTATCCCAGATTCTACACCGGGTAAAGGTGCTACTGGCTCGGTTAATAAGAATTTTCCGCTTAGTATCCACTCCTTCAATGTGGTAGCAATCTCTACTGCCCTGGAGTAGCTGGATAGGGAAGCAGTGGGCACATTTTTGCCTTGAACTCTTATCTTGCCGCTCTTTAGTTGAGCGTAACTAACTTCCCCGAGGGCATCCGATTTCATCTGTGGGTATGCCTCTGAATAATCCACGATGGGAGCCAAAATATCATCATCGGTTACCGTGGTATATTTGATGATTTCTTCGGATAGTATGGGGATGGGGATGCCAATTCCAACCGTTATGGTGCAACCATAGCCCAGCATGCTTGTCCCTACCAGCCATTTGGGGCTCATCTGCTTCAAATCACCGATTACTGCCAGTGTCCCGGCGCCTCTTTTGGGTATTCCATTCTCTGAGCGGAGTGCCTTCGGGTTATGCTGTGTGCCTTGCCAGGCAACAAAGCCAATGCCACCCCCCACGAATATTTTAGTGCCAATACCAATGGTCTTATAATACGGGTCATTCAGCAATGGTGAGAGCTGTCCGGCACTACAGTAATTGGCATTACCCAGGTGGGGTTTCAATATGCCCATATAGGTATAGATTGTTTTGTCGGAGAGGTTCACCGCAACATTATAATTCTGGTAAGCATTCCTGATGTTAAATAAAACTGCCTCGTTGAGGTCTTTAATATTAACCCAGGTTTCCAGTCTTTTCCTTGGGTAGCAATCTGTACCATAGGTGGTGACTACCAGTTTAATGTCCTTCCCGGCTACCAGATCCTCAATCACATGCCCCCCACCATAGTTGAACTCACCGGGATAGAGTCGATTTCTGGGGTCATCGTCAGGTAGAGCCGTAGCTCCAATGAATAAATCTACCGCAGCAAACCCGGGATAAGCCAGAACATCATTGAGGTAGACTTTGCCACCACCAAGTTTTATTCGTGGCTTAGTGTGCCCCAGATTAAAGTAGGCACCAGAGGAACACATTGGACCGAAGGTGCCAGTAGTAACCACATCCACTTGCTGGGCGGCTTCCTTCACGCCCTTTTCTTTCACAATGTCTATTATTTCCTCAGCAGTAACTACTACCGCTTTCCCCTCTCGTATTTTTTCGTTTATCTCGGCAATTGTTTTCGCCATATCTCCAAGATGATAATACTAAACCTCAGCCTTGTCAATTTAACCTATCTACCCCAAGTTGAAGAGTCTCTTCCTTATAAGCTATAATCAGCTATAGCGCCTTGTTTTGGGGGACGATTTTGCTCAAAAGTCATAGCTGTGGTGAGCTGAGGAAAGAGCATGTCGGTGACAAAGTAACTCTGGCGGGGTGGGTAGACCGCCGCCGAGACCACGGGGGGCTAATCTTCATTGACCTGCGAGATAGAGATGGTATAGTTCAGGTAGTATTCAACCCGGAAATAGCCAAGACCTGCCATAAAGTGGCGAGTAAGATGCGCAGCGAGTATGTGGTCAGGGTTAGCGGGAAGGTTGCCCTCCGTCCCCCCGGAACTGAGAACCCCAAATTACCCACCGGGGATGTTGAAGTTATTGCCCAGGAGACAGAGATACTTAATCCAGCAAAGACACCGCCTTTTTATATCAATGAAGACATTGAGATAGAGGAAAGCCTGCGCCTGAGGTATCGGTATCTTGACCTGCGGCGGGCTCAGATGAAGGAGAACCTGCTTCTCCGCCACCAGGTAGTGAAATTTATCCGTGATTTCCTGGATGCCAAGGGATTTATTGAGGTAGAAACACCAATTCTGATTAAGAGTACTCCGGAAGGGGCTCGCGATTACCTGGTGCCTAGCCGTCTTCATTCTGGTAAATTCTATGCTCTACCTCAGTCCCCCCAGCAACTCAAGCAGTTACTGATGGTAGCTGGGATAGAGAAGTATTATCAAATAGCCCGATGCTTCCGTGATGAAGACACCCGGGCTGACCGCCAGCCTGAATTCACTCAGCTTGACTTGGAAATGAGCTTCGTTGATGAGGAAGATATCCTTAATCTGCTTGAGGAGCTTTTTATCTCTTTGGTGGAGACAGTTAAACCTGAGATGCGAGTAACCAAGCCTTTCCCCCGCCTTAGCTATGCAGAAGCCGTCGACTGTTACGGCACGGATAAGCCTGATTTGCGATTTGGCTTAGAGATAAAAGACTTATCCGATATTGTCGCCCAATCTAACTTCTCTGTTTTTAGTTCGGCAATCGCCAGAGGAGGTAAGGTAAAAGGGATAGCTGCTCCCGGTGCTGCTACTTATACCCGCCGTCAGCTTGATGAGCTAAACAAGCTAGCCCGGGATCTTGGAGCTGAAGGCTTGGTAACCATATCATTGGGCACTTCTGCCGGTAGCTTAGATAATTTGACTATGGAAATGGTCAGGTCAGTTGCGGCTAAATTTCTAACTTTAGACCAGATTAAGGAAATGGCAAAGTGCCTGGGAGCAAATATGGGCGACCTTCTCTTGGTTATTGCTGGTGAACCCGAGCTAGTCAATGTGGCATTGGCAGAACTGCGCCGGGAGATAGGGCATAGGCTTAAGCTGGCTGACCCCAATATGTTTACTTTTGCTTACATCAAGAATTTTCCCTTATTTAGAAAGAGTGAGGAGACGGGACGGTGGGATTCAGAACACCATCCTTTTACTAGACCTCGGGATGAAGATATACCTTTAATTGATACTGCTCCGGAAAAAGTGCGAAGTAAGCACTATGATATGATATGTAACGGGTATGAGATAGGTGGTGGTAGTCTCAGGATTCACACTGCGGAGCTTCAGAGGAAGGTGTTTAGATTATTGGGTTACAGTGATAAGGAGATTAAAGAGCGCTTTGGACACATGCTTGAGGCTTTTGACTATGGTGCTCCACCTCATGGCGGTATAGCTCTCGGTATTGACCGTATTGTAATGCTACTGGCTGGAGAGGAAACCATCAGGGAGGTGATTGCCTTTCCCAAGACTCAGGCGGCTATTGATTTAACCTTTAATGCTCCTTCCCCAGTCAATGAAGAGCAACTAGCTGAATTACATATTCGCTTGCAGGAAGAGTAGTGGGGTGGTTGACATAAAGGAAGTAGCCAAAAACATATATATGATTGATGACCAGCTGTTTTCCGTTCCCGAGTGGGGGAGTGTTTATCTAATTGATGAAGAAAAGAAGGCATTAATTGACACCGGACCTACCACCTCAGTAAACATTGTTCTTGATGGGATTAAACAGGTTGGTGTTAGGCTTGAGGATATTGATTATATCATTGTTACCCACATTCATTTAGACCATGTTGGTAGTGCTGGGGTTCTTATCAAGGAGATGCCCGGCGCCCAGGTATTAGTCCACCGCAAAGGGGCTAGACATTTAATGAATCCAACTAAACTGATTAGCAGCGTAATTGAAGTTCTAGGCGAAGACGCCATGGTGAAACATGGCGAAGTTGTGCCTATTGAGACAAATCGGGTAAAGTCAGTGTATGAGGGCGATGTGCTCAAGCTGAGTGCGGAGCAAGTTTTGAGATTCATTGATGCCCCGGGGCATGCCCCGCACGAGCTGTGTGTATATGAGAGTAGAAACAATGGATTATTTGTCGGTGATGCGGCGGGTATGTTTATAAATGGGATTTTATTACCGGATACCCCACCGCCTAACTTTAACCTGGAACTATATATCAGTACCTTGAAAAGATTAATCAAGCTGAAGGCAACCATGATTTATTTTGCTCACTTTGGCGTAAGTAATAAGGTTCAGGAAAATTTACAATTAGCTATGGATAAGGTTCAGGTTTGGTATGATATAGTAACTGAAACGGTGAAAGGGAATAGATTTGATGCTGCGCTAGAAAGAATAATGGCTCAGGTCTGTGCCGAATTAGAGCCAATTAAGGAAAAGGAACCTTTGTATCAATATGTAACTGAGGTTGCTATGCCTTTGAATGTTGCCGGGTATCTAAAGTATCATCAAGAGAAGCACAGAGTTGGGTTGAGTAGACGGAAAAGTAGTGAAAGTAACTAGAGAGAAGACGGAAAATAGTCAAGCATTTTTGACCATTGAAATGGAGCCAGCTGAGGTAGAAGAGTCCTTGGCTAAGTCCTATCGTCATCTGGCTAAGAGGGCTAATATCCCCGGCTTCCGTAAAGGGAAGGTGCCGCGGGTGATACTGGAACGCTATTTGGGCAGGGAGAGTGTCCTTGAAGATGCACTTAACCATCTACTGCCTCATGCCTATGAGGAGGCAATAAAAGAGCAAAAAATTGAGGCTATTGCCCAGCCACATATTGAGATAACTCAGACTGACCCGGTAATATTTAAAGTAACAGTGCCGTTAGCACCGACGGTCAAGCTTGATGACTATCACCATATTCAAGCTACGCCAGAAACAACGGAAATAACTGAGGACGATGTTGCCAAAGTGATAGAACAACTGCGCCATCAGCAGGCTACTTGGGAACCAGTGGAGCGTTCAGTGGAATTTGGTGACTTGGTAGTTTTGGATATTAATAGCAACATTGAAGGCAAGCCTTTTATAAACCAAGAAGGAGTCCAGTATCAGGTTGTTCGTGACCTTCCTTTTCCGGCACCGGGGTTTGCTGAGCAATTATCGGGAATGAGAAAAGGTGAGGGAAAGGAGTTCAAGCTCCAGTTTCCTTCAGATTATCCCAGAGGTGAACTAGCCGGGAAGGAGCCTTCCTTTAAAGTGAAAGTTGTCGAAATAAAACAGGAAATACTACCTGAGTTGAATGATGATTTCGCTAGGCAAGTTAACCCTGACTTCAAAACATTAGCCTCGCTCCGAGAGCAGGTTGCCACTAATTTAAGGCTTGGAGCTGAGGAGAAAGCTAGGGTAGAATTTGAGGAGCGGGTAATTGAAGCTGTAGTCAGCCGTGCCCGGGTGGAGTTTCCGCCAATTTTGATTGAAATGGAAATAGACCGACTTATCAATGAGCAGTCAAGTCGTTTATCAACCGAAGGCAAGGATTTAGAGGATTACCTGAAAAGTATTAACAAAACAGGGGAGCAGTTGCGTGAAGAACTACATCCATTAGCCACAAAAAGGGTCACCCGCTCTCTGGTATTAGGCAAGGTGGCTGAGGAGGAAAAAGTAGAGGTTACTGATTCTGAAATAGATGCCGAGGTTGAAAATATACTGAAAAGTGCCACCAAGAATAAAGAAAAGCTACAGGAATTTCTAAGCAGCCCGCGGTCCCGTGGCTCAATCAAACAATTTTTAACTACACGAAAAACTATACAGCGACTGGTAGAAATAGCTAAAGTTTCAGATAAGAAAATGAAGAAGGAGGGGCAAAAATGAGTGTTAACCCAATGAATGTCATCCCTATGGTAATTGAAAGTGGTGCCAGAGGGGAGCGAGCTTTTGATATTTACTCGCTGCTGCTAAGAGAGCGCATCGTCATGTTAGGTATGCCGATTAATGACCAGGTAGCCAATGTTGTTATTGCTCAGCTTCTCTATCTGGCACGAGAAGACCCAGACAAGGACATAAACCTTTACATCCACTGCCCCGGCGGTATTATCAGTGCCGGTCTTGCCATTTATGATACCATGCAGTTTATCCGCCCTGAAGTGTCTACTACCTGCGTTGGGCTAGCTGCCAGTATGGGAACACTTCTTCTTTGTGCTGGCGCCAAGGGTAAGCGCTATGCTTTACCTCACTCTACCATTCATATGCACCAAGCCTTTGGTGGTGCTCAGGGATATGCCACCGATATAGAAATTGCTGCCCGTGAGATTATGCGGGTACAGGAAATAATACGGGGTATTTTAGTTAAGCATACCGGTCAACCAATGGAGAAGATAGCCCATGATACCGACCGGGACTTCTACCTTAACCCACAGCAGGCAGTAGAGTATGGTATTATAGACGAAGTGCTGGGTAAACCAGTGGAAGAACCCAAAAAAGCTGGTAAGAAATAGTCTATAATCGTTTACTGTATAGCTGCTGATAGTGTTGAGCTAGTTGGTTAAGGGTCGGCAGACCCTGCCTTGCTCCTGTTTTAGTAACGGAAAACCGGGCAACAATGTTACCCAGACGCCCGCACTCCTCAAGGCTTTTTTCTCTAAGTAAACCATAAAGAAATCCAGTGGCAAAGGCGTCGCCAGCACCGGTGGCGTCTATCTCAGATGCTATGTTTTGCTTATCAGCTTCAATGGCATATTCCCTCTCAGCATTTCTAATGTAAGTGATTGCGGTAACCGTTCTACGACTAGTCCCTTTGCCTAATCCCAGCTTCATTCCTTTACCTAAGGTAACCACCACAACTTGACTACCTTGCTTAAGGCAATTTTCAGCTCCAGCGATAACCTCCTGCTCGGTTAATTGCATTATTTCATTCTGATTAAGGAAAACTAAGTAAGCCCGACTCAATATTGGACTGAGTGCCTTGAGTTTCTTAGCGGCATAGAGCGCTCCCGGAGCGAAGCTGAGCTTAACCGATAAATCTAGCCTCTCTATTAGCTCTAGTAACATGCTGAACTGTCGGTCATCAGCCAAAGAGGAGAAGTGCAGGATTTTTGCCCGACTGATATAGTTTAAATCTAACTCATCCAGGGTTAGCCAGCTATTGGCACCGGGCAGGACATAGAGAGAGCGCCGACCCAGTTTATCACTAAGGCATAATACGGAGCCGGTTTTCATTTCGGGCTTTACCCTGATTTGGCTAGTATCTACCCCTACTTTCTGAAAATCTTGTCGTAATAGTTCGCCTTCAGCATCATCGCCAACAACACCAACAAAGCCGGTGTTCACTCCCAGTTTGGCTAAGCCATAGATGGTATTGGCTGCTGAGCCGCCGGGGAATAATCCCGCTTCCTTTACCACCGTTTCCCCATCCTCAAGTATGCGCTCAACCTTACATATATGGTCTATATTTAGCGCTCCCAGCCCAACTACTTCAATTTTATTCATGGTATGTAGTTTACCCTTTACCAGTGTAAAATTTTGCTAAACCTAACCTAGCTTTCCTGCTTCCTCTCTCACCAGACGACGTATTCTCTTATGAATCTGAATGACCTCATCTATGTCTTTCCTGCCCGATAGCCAGTGGAAGTAGCTTCTGTCTTCTCTGCCACCAATTTTTTCCTTCGCCCTTACCACCTTTTCTATTTCCTTACGGTAACCTCTCTGCCAGGCGGGCAGTACCTCAATCAAGTCGCTGACAAAAGCAGAAGCCAGGCTCATCGTAGCGTAGGGTAGGGCATACTCGTTAGCATTAAACGCAATGGCTAACCCTCCTTCCGCCTCCACCTCTTGGAGCATTCTGAAATCGGTAATGCTGTCACCAACCACCACCCATCGGGATAAAGGCTGACCATAAGTATCAGCAAATCTGTTTAAGGCAGCAACTTTTCGTCTGCCACCGACCGGCTTTACTTGTTGTATTACTTCCCCCAGCTCAGTAGTCGGTAGTTTCTCCCAGAAGAAATGGTCTAGGCTTTGCTTAATTCGGTCATCATCGGCAACCGGGCGCATCGTCAGGATATCCTCTTCGGTTTTCTGCAGCAGTTTGATGTCTTCTTGGGACAAAGTTTGGCGCAACTTACTTAGTGGGAAAGGTGTGCAGGCAACCCTCTGGGCATAAATACCCAACTTTTGAGTAATGTGGATGGCGTATTGTTCATAAGTAGTGGTAATACAAAATACTTTCCAGCCACTATACTCCAGCTGCGAGACAAGCTCAGCAGCCCCACCGGTTAAGCTAGCTTCCGCAGCTAGAGTGGTGATATTGTCCTCGGAAATATTGTGGAGCAGGAGGAAGGGAACTATAAGCGCCAGCGTATCCCCGGGTTCATAATCCTCCCTTTCCTCCAGTGTCAGCAGGTCGTCGTAGCGGCTGATCACCTCAAAAATCTTACCCCCGTTGGGGAACAGCTTCATTAGCTCGTAGGCGTTATCCTGGGGTGATAGCGGACCTTCAAGGTCAAAACAGATAAAGTTCACTTTAATATACCTCTTTTACCACTTCGTTTATCTCGTCAGTCATATTATACCCGTTAATCCGATTTCCCTCAGCATCCACAATCTTCTTCTCTTTAGTTAGCCTGATTTTACCTTGGCTAAAGGCTTTAAGGGTAGATATTATTAACGGAAATTCCCTAGCCAGCCCATACTGACGGATGAGCTTGAATAGCGGATTGCTTTCACCTTGTTTTCTCTTAATCTGTTCAAGAGAATATCCCTTTATTTCTTTCCAGTATCTATCAAATGGTTCACCCCGGATTGGGAAGGTGCAATAGGTTACCGGTGGTCCCTTGTCCAACTCCGGGGTTACCAGATGCATCATCACCCCTGTTTCTTCAGCCTCACTATCAATCAGTTGCCAGATTACCTCTTGCCAGGTTCCAGTCGGTCCCCCCGGAGCTGCCGGATGAAGGTTAATCATATTGTATCTGCGGCACATCTCTTCACCAACAATAAGCATATAACCAGCCAGCACACACAGTTCAGGATGAAAACCCTGTAGTCGTGCCATTACTTCCCGGTCATAGTCAAGTCGCCAGGTTGGTACTGTTCTTGCCTGGCTTACGAGATTAATCCCTCTTCTGACTTTAAACTTTTGGTAAGAAAAAAAGACGAGGGGAATATGGTAATCTTTGACCATCTTAAAGAATGAATCACTCTCTCTGGATTCACCGGGTTCACGGTTACTGAAGGCAAAAGCTATCTGGGCTTTAATCTCACCCTGCCTGATGCTATTCTGCACCGCAGCCAGTAGGTCACGAGCCGCTTTATCCCTACCTGTAGAAAACCAGCCAAGTTGATAGAGGTTGCTCAATATCCCTCCTTAACCGCGACTGGAAAAACGTGTTTTCAGCTTTGCCCAGGCACTGCTAAAATGAGTTAAGGGGTTTGTTCGGTGCCCGTGAATCTTCCCATTTGCCAGAGCCTGAAGAAATTCATCCTTACCATCGAATTCAGCCATCTCTACATAGGCATTGCCGATTTCATCAACAGTATGGGCATCACTACCAGCACTTTTGGCAATATCATACTTCTGAGCAAAGGCTAGAGCTTTGGCTGAACTACGAAGAAGCGGACTTCTGGCGTTAAAGACTTCCATAATATCAATTTGCTCAGCCAATTCTTCTACTATCTTACTACCTAAAGCTGATGGTCGGAATATATCAAAGCCATGAGGAATGCACACCAAACCACCTTGAGCCCTGATGCGGGATATCGTCTGCTCAATGGATAGCCCACTGGGTATAGCTTCTTTAAGGAAAATACCCATAATCTCGCCATGAGGAGTTAACATCTCCTCAGCCACAATTACAGTAAACGGGGCTAGGCTCTGCATCTTCAATGCCCCCTCAATGGTGCCATGGTCAGCGATGGCAATGCAGTTTATCCCTAACTCCAGACAGCGATTAATAATTTTCTCTAAAGGCGTGGTGCAGTCCATTGAATATTCAGTGTGAATATGAAGATCGGCTTTTAGCAATTTGGTTAACTGCTCCTTTCTAGGTAGGTACCAGAACGAGTGTCAACCTTAATGACATCCCCCTTGTTAATAAATAGGGGAACTTGAATTGAAAGACCAGTCTCCAGTTTAGCCGATTTACTGCCGGGGGTGGCAGTGTCCCCTTTGAAGCCGGGTTCAGTTTCTATCACCTCAAGTTCAACGGTGATAGGTAGCTCGATACCCACCACCTCACCCTTATAGCTTGATACCTCCACTGATACGCCCTCCTTCAAATAGTTAAGGGCATCGCCCAGCTGATTGGTGTTGAGAGTAACCTGCTCAAAGCTCCCTTCATCCATAAAGTAATACAACTCACCATCATTGTAGAGATACTGCATTGGTCGCGACTCAAGGCGTGCCCGAGCTAGTTTCTCGTCGGACTGAAAGGTTCGCTCAATAGTGTGACCGGCACTGATATCACGAAGCTTAACCCGAGCCAGAGCGGTTCGCTTCATCTTGACATGTTGATAGTCAATAACTTGATATAGCTTACCTTCCAGCTCAATAATAATTCCTTTTCTTAGCTCGCCGCCACTTATCATGTCACACCTTTCTAGCTTTTGAAATTACTCTAACTTTGCCATCTTCCATTACTACCAGATCCTCAATTCTTACCCCTCCCCAGCCGGGAAGATAGATACCAGGCTCAATAGTGAAGACCATGCCTGAGATAAGTGCCTCGGTTGAGTCGGCACCGAGCCGTGGTAACTCGTGTGGCGCTAATCCGACGCCGTGACCCAAAGCATGCCCGAAGGCTTCACCATAGCCGGCTTCTTTAACAACTTCCCTGGCTAAACGGTCAACCTGCTCACCAGTCATACCCTCTTTAATTATAGCCATTACCGTCAATTGAGCACCAAGAACAATGTCATATACTTTCTTAAAGGTATCATCAGGAGTACCGAGGCAGATGGTCCGGCTCAGGTCACTTGAGTAGCCGTCAAACTTGGCACCAATATCAATCACTATCGGTTCTCCAGATTTTATGGTGCGCTGGGAAGGCTTGGCGTGGGGCAGTGCCGAATTGGGACCCGAGGCAACAATAATATCAAAGGGGACAGCCTGGCTACCATTCTCACGCATGAATTTCTCTATCTCCCAGGCTACTTCCTTTTCGTTCATGCCAGCCTGAATAACGTCCTCAATATAGGTAAATGCATTATCCCCTATTTCGGCAGCTTTGATAATGAGTTCAACTTCTTCGGGCTCTTTTATCATCCGAAAGGATTCCACCAGCCCATCTAAAGGGATAAGTTTGGGCAGAGATTGCATCCCTTTCACTATATCATTCAGTTGCTGATACATAGCGAAGGTAATATGCCCGGCTTCAAATCCCAGTCTCTTCAAGCCTGATTCAGCTATTAGTCTAGGAAACCAGTCGGCAATATCATTAGTTATCTGGAAAATCTCATAGTCAGGAGCCTGCGTCTTGGCTTGCTCTAGATAGCGAAAATCGGTGGCTAAAGTTGCTTTTTGAGGTGTAATCAGCAGAAAACCTGACGAACCAGCAAAGCCGGAAAGATAGTACCTGTTCTCCGGTTGAGAGATAAGGATAGCATCAATCTCTTTCTCAGACAATTTTTGGCGCAACTTTTCTAGCCTGCTATTTATTTTCATCACTCTTAGATTGGTTATCTACCTCACCCCTTTAGGTTTTTATTAGGTAACCTCATACCCTTTTGAGAAATCCTAATATCTAAGCACTAAATTCTAAACAAACCCGAAATTTTAAATTCAAAATCGTTTAGCTCCTTTGAGTTTTGGTCATTTGATATTGTTTAGAGTTTAGGAATTAGGATTTAGTATTTCATTAAAGAAAGGCTTCACATCCTTCCTACTTCATTATCCTTTTTCTTTGCCATGGGGTGAGCCGACAGGTATATCTTTTTTGCCTGGCTCTTGCTGACGTGAGTATAAACCTGGGTGGAAGTTAGCTGGGCATGACCGAGAAGTTCCTGAACAACTCTCAAATCAGCACCCCCATCAAGGAGATGGGTGGCAAAAGTATGACGCAGAAGATGGGGGTGAACCCTCTTATCTATATTGGCTAAATTGGCATATTTCTCCAGTATTTTTTGTATTCTTCGTGCCGGGAGGCGCCCTCCATAGCGATTAAGGAATAGAGCATTATTCCTTTTCCCCCCTAAAAGCTTGGGTCTGCCCTGACTGAGATAAGCACTCAGAGCCTGGGCAGCCGGTTCGCCGATTAGCACCACCCGTTCCTTAGACCCCTTTCCCCAGACACGAATTTCATTGGTATCCAGATTAACCTGCTCCAGATTCAGGTTCACCAGTTCACTTACCCTGAGCCCAGAGGCATAGAGTAGCTCCAGTAAAGCCCGGTCACGCTGCCCCTCGGGCTTTGATAAATCAGGGGCTTCCAGAAGTCGCACCGTTTCTTCTACAGTCAAGAAGGAGGGCAAGCGCCTATCCAGTTTTGGGGAGGAAGCGGTCGCTGCCGGACTTACCGAAACTACCTCCTCCCGTAGCAGGTAACGATAGAAGGAGCGGATAGCCGACAGCTTGCGGGCAATGCTGGTCTTGACAAAACCCTGCTCCACAAGGCGGGATAGATAACCACGCAGGATATGTCTGTCTACTTGTTTCAGTGAACTGATTCCTTGAGCCCTGAGGAAATCAAAGAAGTCCAGCAAATCATTGGTATAATTGCGCACCGTATAGGGTGAGGCATTACGCTCCGCCTGAAGATAATTTATGTATTTATTAAAGATTTCTTGCACGGATTAACTTTACTAGGTTTCCTATATCTTTATCAAGTGCGTTTATCCTCATTATTCGAGAAGCAGTAGTTCGGACTCTATTTGTAATTCTTGCTTGCGTTTGGCTTTCCTTTTTTTCATGCGCTCGGCTTGAAATCTAATCATATCATCCAGCTTTTCATACATTTCTTCAGATGACTCACTCTCATCTCGCGCGAAGCGAGCAGCTATTGCCCTAAAAACAACGATTTCCGTGCAGTCTTCCCTTATGCCTTGCTCATAGGCAGGGTGGTCAAGATTAACGAGGATAAGCGATTCCTTAGGTATTATATTACATTCGGGCCAATCCTCACCTAGAGGGTGCGGTTTTATCTCATACGTTTGGTTTCTAAAACGCAGGCGACCCGAGCCAAGGATTGCTTTTATCTCTCTCATGAGCTTAGGCGACATAGGTATGTGGTCTCTATGCCTTCCCAATCGTCTTTTAGTTTCAATCTGTAAATCAGGGTGCATCGCTCTTCGCCCTCTCTCGTCCTCCCTGCCCCTTATCAGGCTATCTTGTCGAGCTTTACGCTTTAAGAGTTCGTCGTAGGCATTGAAATCTTCCACGACCTGTCTTATAGCCTCATCAACTTTTGCTTTCTTCTCGGCTTCTTCCTTTGCTTGGTGCCTTTTCTCTTCCTCCCTACAAATATCCGTGAGTAGTTTGCTCATATAATTGGAGTAGGCTACATACTTGGGATGAGTCTCAACAAA
>JBHIFE010000019.1:0-17335 GCA_046760985.1 Dehalococcoidales bacterium | reverse complement strand
AAATATAAAATGAAAGCCTTTTGAGAAGGCAAAAATCAATCTAGGAGGTGAAGAAATGAGACTTATAACGCCTAAGCAGATTAGGCAGGCTGGAAGAGGGGGGTGCCTGCCTTGTAACGCTAATTCCGTATCTAAATCAGGATCCTCTAGCTTTGAGGGAAGAGAGACTGCTTGGAAGGCAGGGACTCTGCCAGCTGAGTTACTCCCGCAAAGCTGTATTTATTCTAGCTTTCTATCTACCTCTTGTCAAAGAGAGGGGTTCTTTTAATCCACCGATGCTTTCGTTTCAAAGTCTTCCGGCAAGCCAGAACCGACTCTTGGTTCTCATAACGTGGTCTCGGCTCCAGGTCATACATACTAAACGGCAGATTCCACAGCCATGGCACCTATCTGATTCTACTTTGATCTGACCCTCTTTGATTACCAGTGCGCCTGAAGGACATGCTGGTACACAGAAAGGCTCAGCGCAGTGCTTGATACAAACACTTCTAAGCATTCCTCCTCCTCTATCCTAAAATTTTCTCTACCTCCTCCATATCCGCTTCCATTACGTAAGGGATACCCGAGACGTCAGCTGCTTCTCGGGTCAGTGCCATCAAGTCATCTCTTTCTATTAAGTTAAGGGCAAATTTACGTTCACCAGCCATAAGCTGCCTTAAGCCAGTGGCTAGCCGGTCATAATAGGTATAAATGCCTATTGCTGCCGGTGGTATTCTCTGGAATTCCTCCCCATATTTCTCCTCCAGTTGCGCTGCCCCGATGAAGGTGCGCAATAACATATCTTGATATTCCTTACCCCGACCATAGCTCTCTTCCATAAGCTGCCCGTGTGTTTTGCCTACCATGGCGGCAGTGAGGGTAGCCCGCCCCATGCATATCGCCTTTACATAGGGAGCACCTAAAGCTATTGCCTTGAAAATGTGGTCCTCAAGGGCAATACCGCCAGCAATAGCACAACTAGGAATGAATTCTCCCTTTTCGTCAAGTTTCTTGAGAAACTTATAGAGAAGAGATTCAATGTATACCGTGGGTATTCCCCACTCATTCATCATCCGCCACGGGCTCATTCCGGTGCCACCGCCAGCACCATCCACGGTAAGAAGGTCTATTCTGGCTTCCGAGGCAAATTTCACGGCTCGGGCTAAGTCCGCTGGTCTATAAGCGCCGGTTTTAAGAGTAACATACTTAGCCCCGAGTTTCCTCAATCTTTCTACCTCTTTGAGGAAAGAGTCCTCATCAACCATCCCCAAGCGGGAGTGTCTCTCAAACTCAGTTATACCACCTAGTCTATGAGCCTCTTGGACATAGGGGTTCTCCGGGTCAGGGAATACAATGTAGCCGCGTTGCTTGAGCTGAAGTGCTCTTTCTAAAGTAGGTAGGTTTACCTCACCACCGATATCCTTCGCTCCCTGCCCCCACTTTATCTCAATACCTTCAACTCCAAGCTTTTCCACCGCATACTCAGGAACACCAAGACGAGTATCCTCCACATTTGCCTGAACCAGCATCGCCCCATAGCCTTCATACCAGTCCTGATATAGCTTGACCCTCCTTTCCAACTCCGGGGATCTCATAATCCTTCCATTTTTGAACTCAGCAGCTGGATCCATGCCACAAACATTCTCGCCACAGACGAGTACCGCTCCACAGATAGCAACGCCAATAGCAGCACCTTCCCAGTTTACTCTGGCAATTTCAGTGGAGCCTAAAGCGCCGGTGAAGAAGGGGGTCTTCATTCTTATTTTGCTCTCATTGCTGCCAATCTCGGTTGACAGATCAACTGCCGAGAAGACCGCCTTATCTGGGTCAGCCTCGATACCCTTGGCTCCGACACATGTTCCCTGGATACTAAAGTGGGAGAAATCCACTGGGTAGTCTTTCTCCGCTCCGGCAATAATCTTACCAAAAGGTTGTGGATAGATAACCTCTCTTCCCCTTAGTGCCGACCTGCCCACTTCACAATACCCGGGACAGCCATCAACGCAGGTAACACACAGTCCGGAGATGGGTGATGGTGCCACTCTGGTTGTAGTTATGGTGGCGGCACTTGCATTTGGTTTGCTTAAAGACATAGATCGCCTCCTTATACTTTTCAATACGAAGTTATATGTAGCAAAACATAAACTGACAAAATATTAATCAAAAGGGGGAAATTCTGTCAAACTTACGGCAATAATCGCTGGCAAATTTTTTATGTCAAGTATTCCCTATCGCACTCAATATATTACACCGCAAAACAAGGGAAACTTTCGGCTTGCTTGTTGAGGGCAAAATATTGACAATTGTCCACAAAAGATTTATAATTCCAACCTACTGTATGAACTGCAAGACCTGAGCCCTTGCCTAATACAGTCTTTGGGGGTTATAATGAAGCAGCTTAAGGAAAAGGTAAAGGAACTGCGGCAAAGTAAAGGTTGGGCGCAGGAGGATTTGGCAAGAGAAATAGGTGTTAGCCTGTCCACGGTTCAGCGTTGGGAAAAGAAGGGTGGTGAGCCAACCCGTTTGGCTCGCAGAGAGCTGAAAAGACTTTTCCAAGAGGCTGGGATTAATGACTACGATTAAGGGAATATAATGGCTAAATCATCTCAACTCAAGGTTATTGCGGCTATGCCAGCCTATAATGAGGCAAGCTATATTGGCACAATGGTGCTCATGGCAAAGCAATATGTAGATGAAGTTATTGTGGTTGATGATGGCAGTACAGATAACACTTCTGAAATTGCCCGACTCGCTGGGGCAACTGTGGTCCAGCACCCTAAAAACAGAGGTTATGGAGCCGCTATCCAGAGCATATTAGGCGAAGCAAAGAAAAAAGCCCCTGACGCTCTCATCCTTCTCGACGCTGATGCCCAGCACAAGCCAGGCGAAATACCAAGTGTTATTAAGCCCATCCTAGATGGATTTGACCTTGTTATCGGCTCTAGAGAACTACAAAGGAATAATATCCCTCTCCATCGCCGCATTGGGCAGAAGATTATCTTGCATTCAACTCGCATTCTCTCCAGGGAAAAACTCTCCGACTCCGAATCCGGGTTCAGAGGGTTTTCCAAGAAAGCGATAAATGCATTGGAGTTAAGGGAAAATGGAATGGCAGTATCAGCTGAGACGATAGCCGAGGCTAAAGAAAAAGGACTTAAAATTACCGAGGTTCCCATTTCTATTACATATACTAAAGACAGCTCAACTCTGAATCCACTGACGCATGGGATGGAAGTTTTCACTCGCGTAATAGCCATGATTTCGGAGAGAAGACCCCTCTTCTTCTTTGGGTTGGGTGGAAGTATCTTAGTAATTCTTGGCATCATAGCTGGCGGCAGAGTACTTCATGTTCTTTCTAATACAGGGGGGTTATTAGTTGGCACTGCCCTAGTATCAGCACTCTTTTTAATCATCGGCATACTGAGCATATTCACCGGCATAATACTGCATGTATTAGCCAGGAGAAGGAGCTAAGCTCCCGTGATAGGAATGGGAGACGAAGTAACTTTTCAGTATTGCCCAGTTGAAGAGGAGCAATAGGTGAAGATTGCTATAGTACTAGGCACTCGACCCGAAATCATCAAAATGTCACCGGTGATAAGAGAGTTAGAAGAAAAAAGGGCTAATTTCCTTATCATTCACACTGGTCAGCACTATTCCTATAATCTGGACAGAGTATTCTTTGAGCAGCTGAACCTACCACCAGCCAAATACAATTTGGAGGTGGGCTCAGGCTCCCATGCTGAGCAAACAGCAAAGGCACTCATTGGCATTGAGAAGGTTTTAAAGGAAGAAAAGCCCGATATTGTTCTGGTTGAGGGTGACACCAACTCAGTGTTGGCTGGTGCTCTAGCTGCGGTAAAACTGCACATTCAGGTGGGGCATGTTGAGGCTGGGTTAAGGAGCTACGATAGAGAGATGCCCGAGGAAATCAACCGTATTCTCGCTGACCATTGTTCCGATTTCTTATTTGCTCCCACCCAGAAAGCAAGGGCAATCCTGCTAGGTGAAGGCGTCCCGGAAAAGAAGATATTTTTAACTGGTAATACCATTGTTGATGCCGTCTATCAGAATCTGGCGTTAGCCAGAGAAAAAGAAGACCCTCTAAGCAATCTACATCTTAACCCTGGAGAATACTTCCTAGTGACACTTCACCGTCAGGGAAATGTTGATAATCGGGCAAGATTCAACCCTATTCTGGAAGGACTTAACAGAGTAGCGACTAAATTTCGCCAGCCGGTAATTTACCCTATCCACCCCCGCTCCCAGAAAAGAATGAATGAGTTTGACCTTAAGTCAGAAAAAATTACCCTAATTGACCCGGTAAATTTCCTGAGTTTTCTTCAGCTGGAGAGTGCGGCGAGGCTTATCCTGACCGATTCTGGTGGTGTCCAAGAGGAGGCTTGTATCCTCGGCGTACCTTGTGTTACCTTGCGAGACAGTACCGAGAGACCAGAAACAATTGAGGTTGGCTCAAATATCCTGGCTGGTGCCTCCCCGAATAGAATCCTCAAATGCACTGAGCTTATGCTCAATAGAAAGAACGCCTGGGAAAATCCTTTTGGAGACGGAACTGCAGGAAGAAGGATTGTTAAGATATTGGAGGAGGAGATATGAAGATACTGGTAACCGGCGGACTGGGATTTATCGGCTCAAATCTCGTTCCTGAACTTAGAGGAAGAGGACACGAGGTCTGGGTCTGTGACCTGTATCATGCAGGAGGACCTAATTATACTCGCTGTGATGTCACCAAATACCGCCAGCTTGAGAAACTCTTTGAACAGCATGATTTTGACTATGTTTATCACCTGGCAGCGGAATACGGTCGTTGGAATGGTGAGGATTATTACGAGAACCTGTGGCTCACTAATGTTGTTGGCACCAAAAATATGATAAGACTTCAGGAAAAGAAAAAGTTTAAGATGATATTCTTCAGCAGTGCCGAGGTCTATGGGGATTATGATGAGGTGATGAGTGAAGATGTAATGGATAAGGTACCTATAAAACAAATGAATGATTATGCCATGACCAAGTGGGTGGGTGAACTTCAAGTGTTAAACTCAGCAGCTATGTTTGGCACCGAAACAGTGCGGGTTCGTCCGGTTAATGCCTACGGACCACACGAATACTACAGCCCCTACCGCGGTGTAATACCAGCCTTTATCTATAAAGCACTAAGAGATGAGCCCTTCACTGTTTATCTCGGGCACAAACGCATTTTTGACTACGTTGAGGATACCTGCCGCACCTTCGCCAATGTAATTGATAACTTCAAGCCGGGAGAGGTCTATAATGTTGGTGGTAAGGAGGAATGGGAGCACGAGATAAAGTATGTCTCTGACCTCATCCTAAGGTGCTTAGGCAAAAGTGATTCTAAAGTGACTTACAAAGAGGCTGAACCCTTTACGACCAGGGTCAAGCGCATTGACTTCTCTAAAGCAAGAAGAGACCTAAGCCACGATCCCAAAATTCCATTAGAAGAAGGGATACCGAAAACCATCGAATGGATGAAAAGCGTCTATGGCTAAATTAATTGGAAAGAGGAGACGAATTGGACGAGTATCTTAAAAGCTACAAGGACAAAAAAGTAGTGATAACCGGTGGTGCCGGCTGCATCGGTAGTAATTTGACTCATGCCTTGCTTAGTGCTGATGTTAAGAAGATTTTTGCTGTGGATGACCTTTCATCTTCGGAAAGGTGGAATGTACCGGATGACCCAAATGTGGTTTTCATTCATGGCAACATCCTTGATAAGGAAATACTTGAGACAGCCTTCTCTCAAAAACCCGATTATGTATTTCATTTAGCTGCTCATTTTGCCAATCAGAATTCAATGGATCATCCCGAGGCGGACCTCATGGTCAACGGGTTAGGGACACTCAAAGTTCTACAATATTCTTCTTTAGCTAAGGTGGAGAAATTCTTCTTTGCTTCATCCGGCTGTTCTGTCTACGGCAGTCAGGCACCCCTTCCTCTCAAGGAGGATTTTGTCTCTCTCCATTTAGATACGCCATATCAAATCACTAAGCTTTTGGGAGAACTTTACTGTAATTTCTTTTATAACTACTATGGCTTGCCGGTAGTTATCGGACGTTTCTTTAATGTCTATGGTCCCGGGGAGGTGCCAGGAAGATACAGAAACGTCATACCCAACTTCATTTATTGGGCGTTATGTCATCAACCCCTACCCATAACAGGAACCGGTGAGGAAACTAGGGATTTCACTTTTGTAGAGGATATTGTTGACGGAACATTGCGGGCAGGTGCAATCCCTGAGGCGGTAGGAGAGGCTATCAACTTAGCCTCGGAAACGGAAACTAAGGTTATTGATATAGCCCGTATGATTAATGAGCTTGCTGGTGGCAACGGGGTGAAGTTTGTTGAGAGGAGAAGTTGGGATAGAATTACCAGAAGAATAGCCTCAATTGAGAAGGCAAGGAAAATCCTCGGTTACAAGCCAAAAACAGAAATTAAAGAAGGAATACAAAGAACACTCAATTGGATTTTGGAGCATAGAGACAAAATAGAAGCAAGTGCAAGGTTTTAGCTGTAGCTTGCTTGAGCTGGCAAAGCATTAGATGATTAAGGAGGAGCTTACAAGGAAACTGAAGTCAAGCGGTTCATACGCCACTTCCTGATATTGAGATTCTAGCCGGAATGCCAAGAGCGAGCTGCTGGAAGAATGCTTAAAGTAACGTTGATAAATCCTGTCCAGCCCACTAAATATCCACAGCCACCGGTTGGGCTAGCCTTAATTGCTGCAATTCTAGAAAGGGATGGTTACCCGGTATCCATTTTGGATGCCAACGCTTTAAGGCTCCGACCGGAGGAAGTGGTGCCACTGATAACTGATGCTGATGTAGTTGGGCTTACTGCCATGACCCCAACTATAGGTGCCGCTATAAATATTGCCCGCCACCTCAAGCAGGCTAAGCCAGATTTAATTACTATCTTAGGTGGTGCTCACGCTACATTGCTCCCGGAAGAGACATTAGCTATAGCTCCTGAAATAGACATTATAGTCAAAGGTGAGGGCGAGGAGACCGTCATTGAGCTGTTGCGAGCGCTGGAGAATAAACAGCCTTTGGATAATATCTCTGGCATTAGCTATAGAATGAATGGCACAGCGATTAGCACTCCGATTAGGCTAAGAAATGTTGATATGAATTCTCTACCCTATCTTGCTTATCACTTACTACCGTGGCGGAAATATAAACCGCATCCTCCTCACGGGCGGGCTCTGCCATTTGCTGCTGTAGTAACCAGTCGTGGTTGTCCCTATCACTGTGCCTATTGCTCTAAGCCTATCTTCGGCAATAAATTCAGAGGGCAGAGCCCAGAAAGGGTTGTTGAAGAAGTTGCTTATCTAAAGGAGAAATTTGGTGTTAAGGAAATTGCTTTCTATGATGATGTCTTTACCTTAAATAAGAAGCGAGCCTACGCTATAGCTGATGGCATAATAGAAAAAGGAGTAAGAGTTCACTGGACGTGTGAGACGAGGGTCAATCTGGTGGATAAAGAACTGCTGCACCGTATTAAGCAGGCTGGTGGTTATGCTATTGCTTATGGCATTGAATCGGCATCACCGGAGATACTTAATGCTCTCAGCAAAGACATTACTCCAGAGCAGGTAGAAAAAGCAGTTCATATAAGCAAAGAAGTTGGTTTACAAACTGTAGGTTATTTTATGATTGGTTCCCCTGGGGAGACGACTGAAACTATCAATAGGACCATTCAATTCGCTAAGAAGCTAAAACTTGATTTCGCCCAGTTCGCCGTTACTACACCCTACCCTGGTACTGAACTATATGACTTATATTTAAAGGTTGGGGGCGAGAGTATTCCCTGGGAAAACTTCATTTATGCCGGGGTAGGCAGACAGATAGCCCCCGTAAAAAGCCGACTCAACAGTAGTGATCTTCAGTATTGGACGAGACGAGCTTACAGAGAGTTCTATCTTCGCCCAACTTATCTATGGCAACGAATTCGACAGCTTACTTCTATAGGGGAATTAAGGATCAACCTTGAAGGCTTCTATTTGGTACTGCGGAGTATCATTCCCTCTCGCAAAAAGATAGCAGCATGAATATCCTGTTTATCCATGAGGTTGATTGGCTAAAAAAGGTAGTATTTGATATACATAGCCTTTCTGAGTCACTGTCATTGTTAGGTCATCAGGTTTATGCTATTGATTATGAGAATACGTGGCGCAAAGACAGTTTTTGGGATTTAGGCAACCTAAAGACGAGGGAGCTTAGTGGAATTTCTCGTGCCTTTCCTGAAGCCTCAGTACATTTGAGACGCCCTGGCTTTATTATGATTCCCGGTCTGAGTCGTTTCTCTGCTGCCTTCACACACTACTTGGAAATCTCGGAGACGATTCGGGAGAAAAGAATTGATGCTATTGTGCTTTACAGTGTAGCTACTAACGGGTTACAGACTCTTTATTTAGCCAAGAAATTCAACATTCCAGTAGTGTTTAGGTCAATAGATATACTTAGCCAACTGGTACCGTATCCTCTGCTTCGCCCTGTAACTAGATGGTTTGAGAAGCAAGTCTATTCCAAGTCAGACATGATTCTGACCCTTACGCCGAAACTTTCTGAGTACGTTATCAACAGAGGGGCTAAAGAAGATAAAGTGGAATTGCTGCCGATGCCAGTAGATACAAACTTATTTCACCCTTCTCTTGACTCTACTGAGATTCGCCAAAAGTGGGGACTTGATGAAAAAGACAAAATCATTGTTTTTATTGGCACCTTATTTGAATTCAGCGGTCTTGATATCCTTATCCCCCAATTCGCTGAAGTTATCAAGCAGGTTCCAGAAGCAAAACTGCTGGTGGTGGGTGACGGACCGCAGCGTCCCAAGTTGGAAAAAATCATCGCCGAATCTGGCTTACAGAAACAAGTTACTATAACAGGATTTGAGCCTTATCAAACTATGCCTCAGTATATAAACTTAGCTACCATATGTATAAACTCCTTCCTGATTACCGATGCCACTAGAGACATTTTCCCGGGCAAAATAGTGCAATATCTAGCCTGCGCTAAAGTAGTGGTAGCAACATCGCTACCGGGAATGATTGCAATGATTTCAGGCGAAGACCAGGGAATAGTATACACCAATAGTATCAGTGATATGGTGGAAAAGATAGTGTTGCTACTTAAAGCAAAGGAACGAAGAGAACAATTGGAACAAGCTGGCTTGAATTATGTAAAGCAAGTGCACAGTTGTGATAAAATAGCCCGCCAACTTGAGGCACGAATGGAACAGGTCATAAAAGATAAACGAAATCAAGCAACGGCTAAGAGAATACCAAGAACTTTATAAGCTTTTGTAATAGAATCCCCTTTTGGTAGCCTCGTCTTGACTGAATAATCCCTTGACGTCTATCAATACCGGCTTATCCTTAGTTACACGCCTCAATTTGTCTAGTGTTATTTCTTGAAAGGCATCATGAGCTACAGCTACGACTATGCAGTCAACTTTTGGCGCTTCTTTCAAGTTCAGCACTGCCTTAATCTCAAATTCCTCTTCAATATTGTCTAGCTGTGGGTCATAGCCTAACACCTCCACACTACACTGCTTTAGCTCTTTGATTATATCCCTGGCTGGCGTCTCTCGGGTGTCAGCCACATTTTCTTTGTAGGTTAAGCCCATGATAAGTACTTTTGAGCCTTTTATCACTTTGCCTACATTATTAAGTGCCTTTATCGCCACCTCAGCTACATATCTGGGCATATAATCATTTATTGCCCTTCCCGCCAGAATAACCTGGGGATGATAGTCAAGCTCCTCCGCCCTGTGCACTAGATAGTAAGGGTCAACCGGGATGCAATGTCCACCGACCAGTCCCGGAGAATAGCGATGAAAGTTCCACTTTGTCGCCGCAGCATCAAGGACATCCTTAGTACTCAGCCCCATCTTGTCAAAGATAAGTGCTAGCTCGTTCATCAGAGCTATATTCAGGTCCCGCTGGACATTCTCTATGACTTTAGCTGCCTCAGCAGTCTTGATATCCCTTACCTTTAAAACGCTAGGAGCAACCTGGCGATAAAGCTCGGCAACTAGCTCAGCGGTCTCCTCATCCATTCCGGCAACAATCTTGGTAATCTTGTCAACAGTGTGTTCTTTATCACCCGGATTTATTCTCTCCGGAGAATAGGCAAGCTTGAAGTCCCGGCTGCATTTAAGCCCGGATTCCTCAAGTACAGGCTTTATAATCTCCTCGGTAACACCGGGATAGACGGTGGATTCTAGGATCACGGTACTACCTTTTTTCATATTATGACTTATGATTTTAGCCGCACTGATAACGTGGGAGAGATCGGGCTTATTTGATTTCGTTACCGGGGTGGGAACAGTGATAACAATAAAGTCAGCCTTACCTATTTGTTTAAGGTCGCTGGTGAAGGTCAGGGCAGCTGAGTTACGCTGACTAAGCTGGTCTATTTTCTGTTCATCGGTATCAAAGCCAATTACCTTAAGCTTTTTGGAAAATGCTTCAGCCAAGGGTAAGCCAACATACCCTAAACCGATGACACAAACCACTGCCGACTTCAAGTCATACCTCATGGTAAAACTTCCTGGTCTCCCCCAGTCCCTCTTCCAAATTGTATTTCGGTTGATAGCCGAAGGCTTTAGCCTTAGAAATATCCGCCAGGCTGTGCCTTATATCTCCTTCTCTTGGCTCTTGGTGAACCAACTTAACCTTATTCCCAACAAGCTTGATAATAAGTCTAGCTAGCTCATTGATAGTGATGCTTTCACCCCGACCAATGTTAAGAACTCCACTGGCACTGCTCTCAGCAGCGAGAATATTTGCCTTTACTGCATCGGCGATAAAGGTAAAGTCTCTGGTTTGCTCACCGTCACCATAAATTATAAGCGGGCTTCCTTCAGATGCCCACTTCATAAATCTAGGGATGACCGCAGCATATTGAGAATCTGGGTTTTGCCTAGGACCATAGACATTGAAATATCTTAAACAAACGGTGGCAAGCCCGTAAACCTCTTGAAAAACTTGGCAGTAATATTCCCCAGCCAGCTTACTCACGGAATAGGGAGATTGAGGACAGGGTACCATGTCTTCCCTTTTGGGGAGAGTGGGAGTATCGCCATAGACTGAAGACGATGAGGCATAGATTACCTTCCTAACCTTATTATCCCTTGCCGCCAGAAGCACATTAAGTGTTCCGGTGAGATTTACTTCGTTGGTAGCCAAAGGGTCTACCACACTTCTAGGGACGCTGGGAAGGGCAGCCTGATGAAAGACATAAGCAGCACCCCGGAAAAGCTTTTTAAGCAGTGGAAAATTGGTAATGCTGTTGTGAATAAACTGAACGTTATCTTTCTTAAGCAGCTCAGCTATGTTCTCCATTCTGCCAGTGGAAAGGTCATCAAGGATAGTAACCTGATAGCTCCTTCGGACTAGCTCTTCAGCAAGATGAGAGCCAATAAACCCCGCCCCACCGGTAACAATTACTTTTTCCATTTGGCACATTTCCGCAAAATCAGTGTCCCAAGGGCACCTTAACTAGCTGTTATTGTAACCTACCCCGACTCAGAAAAGCAAGGTAATTCAGACCACATTGTCTATTGACCTCGTCCCCTTTAGGCTTTATTATGTGGATAATTATAAATCCAGGAGAGTGAGCATTTGTCTTATGCGCATCTGATTGTCAATCCAGTTGCTGGCGCTGGCAGAACCGCCAAGAAATGGCCTCAAATCATGGGCTTGCTGAAAAGCTTGGGGCTACATTTTGAACATGTTTTGACTGAAGCTCCCGGGCATGCCATAGAACTCGCCAAATCAGCCGCCAAGAAGGGATATGAGCTAGTGGTGTCCGTAGGTGGCGACGGCACCATAAATGAAATTGTTAATGGCTTATATGATGCGGGTAACATTGCCGATATAATGCTAGGCATCATAAGCACGGGAACAGGTCGTGATTACATTCGCACCATCGGCATACCTCGCGCTTACCAAGAAGCCTGCCAATGTCTTATTCACCCAAGAAAGCTCGCTGTGGACGTTGGTATCATTGAGTACATGAGTGCTGGTCAGACGGCGAAGCGATTATTCGTAAACTTTGCTGGTCTAGGGTTTGATGCTGAGATAGTTAAGACCACTACCCAAAAGTTTAAAGCTCTAGGTAATACTGCTCCCTATCTTATGGGATTATTCACCACTCTTTTATTTTATAAGAATAAGAAGATATCCCTTATAGTGGATGGTGAAGCAACAGAAAGAAAGGTCTGCACCGTTTTGATGAGTAACGGCAAGTATGGGGGAGGAGGTATGTTTGCTGCGCCTGATGCTGACCTTACTGATGGTCTGCTTGATGTCTTAATAATAGGTGATTTGAGCAAGCCAGACCTTCTCTGGTCATTGCCACGAGTTTACAAAGGTACTCACCTAACCCATCCCAAAGTCACCATGAAAAGAGCGAGAGAGGTGGAGATACGCTCCACGGAGTCGGTGTCACTTCAAGCTGATGGCGAGCTACTAGGTGAACTACCAGCTCGCTTTTATGTCTTACCGGCGGTATTAAAGGTCGTTGTCTAGAATTAGGCTCTTATATATTTCGTCTTTGAAGCTATGGTCGGGGTGAGAGGATTTGAACCTCCGACCTCATGGTCCCAAACCATGCGCGCTGACCGGACTGCGCTACACCCCGCAGTTGAAGTATAGCAAAGCGTCCATTGAGGAGCAACCCCAGTCAATTATTGGTCCAAACCTCCAGCAGTCAGGGGGAATAATTGTACGTTCTATTCTTTCGCCTGCTGGGTTGGGCTAGCTTCAGGCTTTTTACACCTCTCCTTAAGCTTGGCGTATTCTTTAGTTACTCTCTCTTGAATCTGATTTATGGTTTCTTCAGATAGATGCCTGAACCTGCCCTGAAGTTTCAGATATTCGCTGACTGGTTTAAGCTGCGGGGGGTCAACGTTCAGCTTATATTGCCCATCCTCCACTTCATATAATGGGAATACCCCCGTCTGTGTTGCCAAGCGACCTATCTGAATAGTTATGTCAGTAGGGCATCTCCAGCCAGTGGGACAAACTGACAAGACATGAATATAAGCTGGACCAGGAGTTTCCACTGCCTTGGTTACTTTGTTCAACAAATCAAAGGGATAACTGGGACAAGCAGTAGCTACGTATGGGATATCATGAGCAACAGCAATAGCCGGCAAATTCTTCTTCCACGTGATCTGCCCAATAGTCACCTTACCAGCAGGCTGAGTGGTAGTTGAGGCACCATAGGGGGTAGCTGAAGACCGCTGAATTCCGGTATTCATATAGGCTTCGTTGTCAAAGCAGATGTAAACAAAGTCATGTCCTCTCTCTAATGCTCCGGATAGCGCCTGTATTCCAATATCACTGGTACCACCATCACCAGCTATAGCCACCACATTAACCTTCTCTTTTGGTCCTCTGCCCTTCCGTCTCATGACTCTTAAGCCTGCCTCTATGCCCGAAGCTACCGCTGCTGTATTTTCAAACAGAGTATGAATCCAGGGAACACGCCAGGAGGTATAAGGTAGTGGTGATGAATACACCTCAATGCAACCAGTGGCACAAACAATAACGCTATTCCGCCCTATTGCTTTACAGGTTAACCTCACCGCTAGAGATTGACCGCAGCCAATACAAGCACGATGACCGGGAGCAAAAGGCTCGTCTTTGGTTATCTCATGACGACCAATCTTAACATAGTCTTCCATTATTCCCTCACTCCATATATTTCAAATTCACTCTCGCTTCCTTTCCGAGAAATCTCTACGCCTCTATCAACCATATATTTGAACCCGTCTACGGTGATGTGTCTGCCTCCCAAGCCACCAACAAAGCCAACCACCTTTGGCTTCTTCCCTTCGGTATACAGGGCTGCCCTAACCTCGGAACAAACTGGTCCGCCAGGTCCACCAAAGGAAAGAGCTCTATCTACTACAACAAGAACCTCAGCATCTCTAACCGTCTCACGAAATTCCGTAAAGGGAAAGGGGCGCCACAGACGAATCCTTATCAAGCCAACTTCCTTGCCTTCGTCCTTCATTTCGTCTATAGCTGCCATTGCTGTCTCACTATAGCTTCCCATAATCAACAGGAGAACCCTAGCTCCTTCAGTACGATACTTTTCCACCGGGGAATAATAACGCCCGAAGGTATCCCCAAAAGCTTTCCAGCCCTCAAGGATCACCTCTTTAGAAGCTTCCAAGTTTACTTCCTGCGCCTTTTTTGCCTCTGAGTAGATGAAGGGGGCACCAAAACACCCCATAGATACCGGCTTATCCGGATTTAGTGGCAACGGGTGTTTATATGGGGGGATAAATTTGTCCACTTCATCCTGATCAGGGAAGACTACAGGTTCAATCATGTGCGACAGATGGAATCCGTCTAGATGAATCATTACCGGAAGCACCACTCTCGGGTCTTCGCCGATGCGGAAGGCACACAGGACATTATCAACAGTCTCCTGACCATTTTCGACAAATATTTGTATCCAGCCGGTATCGCGAACCGACATCGCATCCGAATGGTCGCCCCAGACGCTCAATGGCGCTGATAGAGCTCTATTGCATACTGCCATAACTATTGGTAGCCGCATGGATGAAGCAACATACAATACTTCATGCATTAACTCTAATCCTTGACCGGAGGTAGCAGTAAAAGTTCTAGCCCCGGCTGCCGAGCTGCCAAGGCAGGCACTCATGGCTGAGTGCTCAGATTCAACAGGAATATAAGTGGCGTCTAATTCACCATCAGCCACCAGCTCGGCGAGGTGTTCGGCAATATGACTCTGTGGAGTAATCGGATAAGCAGCAACAACGTCAGCATTAGCCAGTTTGACTGCCTCACCAATAGCTTCGGTGACTTCCATTCCCGTCTTTTTTGCCATTATTCCTCCTTCTCCTCTACCATTGTTATGACATCTCGGGGACACTCTGTGGCACAGATACCACAGCCTTTGCAGTAATACATATCGGGTTCAAAATATCCCTCGGGAGTCTCTTCAAAACAGCCCTCAGGGCAGTATACCCAACAAAGCCCACACCTGGTACATTTACTAAAATCAAAAATTGGTCTTTGTGACCGCCAGTCTCCGGTTCGTAGTTCGCTGGCATTTCCTGGCTCGGTCACTATTGAGCCAATATTCAGGTCTTTCCAGGTTAGTTCACCCGGAGCTTTAATTTTAGCCTGAGTTTTAGCTTTAGCCATTTATTATTACTCTCCCACCAAAGTCTCTTGATAAGCTCTTTCCATAGCTTTTAAATTTCGCTCAGCTAGTCTACCAAAACGTTCCTCTATTGGCTTATTCATAGATTCTAATTTGATGATATTAGTAGCTTTTATTAGGGCACCAGCCATAGTGGTATTAACAATAGGAACCCCTAGTAGCTCCATGGCAATTCTGGTAGCATCAACCGTCGCTATTGTACCGTTAATGCCAAATTCTTTTCTAATTTGTGTGGCTTTTTTGATGGTATTAACTACTACCACCCCGCCATCTTTAAGCCCCGAGGTAACATTCACAATACGAAGTAAACCCGGGTCAAGCACCACTACCACATCTGGTTCTTCGATTTCAGCTCTTACTCTTATCGGCTCGGTACTACTTATTCGGTTAAAAGCGAGGACCGGGGCACCTCTTCTTTCTGGACCAAAGCTAGGGAAAGCCTGAGCATACTTACCTTCACTTATCGCCGCCCGGGCTACTAATTCTGCCGAAGTAACTGAACCCTGACCGCCACGACCGTGCCATCTAATCTCAACAAGTTTTGTAGTGTCCATCATCCTATTCTCCTGATTTACGTTAAAACGCCCCTGGAGCGACTTGAAC
Source organism: Dehalococcoidales bacterium (assembly GCA_046760985.1). Lineage (GTDB taxonomy): Bacteria > Chloroflexota > Dehalococcoidia > Dehalococcoidales > RBG-16-60-22 > JBHIFE01. Next base: position 1,508 of record JBHIFE010000019.1, on the reverse strand, counting down.
GCTCGCACCCAGCTCCGGGGGCTGGTGCTCTATCCACCTGAGCTACAGGGGCCTATGATCCTATAATGATGATAGCATATAGCCAGTGAAAGAGCAATTTAATTTAGCTAATAATCAAGAGTGCCAGCGTTCCGATTGTCATGGGTACCAGAGAGCCCCACAAGCCAATCTTAATCCAGTAGCTAAGGGTCATATGAATACTCTTTCTATCCTCTAATATGCCCAGAGCCACAATATTAGCTGTGGAACCTACCATGGTCATATTGCCGCCGTAGCAACCACCAAAGAGAAGCGCCCACCAGAGCACCATGCTCCCCACTTGTAGGCTGAGGTCTTGAAGCACTGGGACAAAGGCAGCCACCACCACTACATTATCCATCACTGCCGAGGTGAGCCCCGAAATCCATAAAATCAGTACTATGAGAAGAGCGGCACCACCTCCAGTGAGGGCAGTTAAGGAATCGGAAATCACTTCAGTGAGCCCAACATATTTGAGGCAACCGGCTTTGGCAAACAAGAACATGAAAAATACTAAAGTCCACCAGTCAACATCCCTCATAAGAAGTTCCCGAGCGATGGGACGCTGCCATAGCATTACTATCCCAGCTCCGGTGATTGAGGTGGCAACAAGCAGGATATTATGTTCCAGTTCTAGCATCAGCTCCAAGCGGTAATGAAGGGCAAGGAAAAAAATAACACCGATAAATATGGCAGCACTACCGTTAAAAAGTCTTCTATCCCTGCCCGCAGTCAATTCTTCTAAGAAACGTGCTCGCTCCTCAGGCGATGCAGCTTCAACCTTGGCTTTGAGTTGTCTTAAGTCTCCTCTTTGCCATACCAAGATTATGACCATAAGCGAGACAAGTGAGACCAAACCTATCGGTAGAGCCGTCTGCAAGAAATTCTCAAAAGTCAGTCCTGACCTGAGTGCAATTAAAATCCCGATCGGGTTTCCCAGAACTGTCCAAGAGCTACCAATGTTTGTGGCTAATACGACTGATATAACGTAATTTACCGGCTTTACTTTAAAAAAGTCGCAGAGGTCTAACACCAGCGCCGTTACAAAAAGTATGGAGGTTACCTCATCCACCATGGCTGCCATTAACGCTGACAGAAACAGGATGACGAGCATCAACCGGTTAGGTTCAAATCTGGAAAGTTGTAAGCCTCTTGCCAGCAGCCAGCGGAAGAACCCAGACCGTCTCAAGATTCCGACAATGATCATCATTCCCACTAAGAAGAGGATGACGTCCAGGCTCATAAACTCAATGGTATGCTTTAAGTCTATGGTTCCAGTAAGCAGCAGCAAGACAATGCCGATAAAGGCAATAGCCACCCTAAATCGCCAGAACATAAGGGTGCCAATGACGAGAGCAAGGAAAATGGTACCGGCGAGGGTCTGTTTTATATTCCCAAGCAGAAAATAGAGTAGAACACCGATGGCGATGTTGACGGCTAGATAAATAGCGAATTCTTTTTTTGTCCCGACTACTTCTTTGCCTTCAAAT
>JBHIFE010000018.1:0-17627 GCA_046760985.1 Dehalococcoidales bacterium | reverse complement strand
CTTTGGTAGCGATATAGCTACCCCCCAGATTAAAATTGGGAATTATATCTCAATCCTAACCAGACTACTGTTGGCTATCGGCTTTGTCTTTGAGATGCCCGTGATAACAACTTTCCTATCAAGGTTGGGGATTATCAAGCCGAAGTGGCTTTCCGACAAGCGGAAGATAGCCATTATCTTCGCCTTTATCCTAGCGGCAATAATCACTCCCACCTTTGACCCCATAAATCAGAGCCTGGTCGCTGCGCCACTGATTGTTCTATATGAAATGAGCATCTGGCTAGCTAAGCTTGTCCAGCGAAAGGAAACCGGTGTGACTGCGCCTGCTCCCTCACCAGCCTCCCAGCACTGACTCTTCGTTTGCCAAAAACTCAGTCAAGGAATATAATGCTCGCAAATGGTGAAAGGCTATCTCCTTATTAAATTAGTCCCGGGATTGGAATCCGGTGCCCTGTCTCAGATTCGTGCCACCCCAGGCATCCTAGACGTAAACCTAGTGTTTGGGCACTGGGACGCAATAGCCATAGCCGAAGCTAAGACTCTCTTTGAGCTAGCCAAGATAGTCGTCGGTGAGGTCCGCGGTATCCAGGGAGTCCAGGATACTGAGACGTTGCTGCAAGGTGAACTATAAAAAATTAATGTCCACCTAGCTCAGGGGTCTGTGGTGCATTGCCAAAGTATACCTTGGTGTGGGGCCAGGGTATTTCTATACCTTCAGCATCAAATGCCTTCTTAAGGCGGTATCTTAATTCTCCCATCACGTTCCACTGCTCAATAGGCTTAACGTCGCCCAAAACCTTAATTTCTATCCCAGAGTCGCCAAATTTATTCACCCTCAGCACCTGAGGCGGAGTTTTAATACGCCAACTCCAGTTCTCATCTGCAGCAAGCTCCTGCCCCACCCGATTTATCACGCTTATAGCGTGGTCAAGGTCGGTACCGTAGGATACCGAGACATCAAGGTTGACCCGGGAAAAGTGTCTGGTGAAGTTGCTGGCTACCCTAATCTCACCATTGGGCACGTGGTGGACTATGCCGTCTAAGTCACGTAGCACTGTCTTCCTCAGGGTCACTTCCTCTACCAACCCGGCGATGTCAGCTACCCTGGCTACATCCCCCACCCGATACTGGTTTTCCAGCAGGATGAAGACACCAGCAATAAGGTCTCTTATCAGATACTGAGCACCAAAACCGACAGCTATGCCGACGATGCCAAGACCAGCCAGAATAGGACCAATATTTACCTCCATCTCAGACAGAATCATAAAGGCGACCAGCAGGATAATGAGAGTCTTGCCCAGCCCCATAAAGACACCTTTCAGGGTATCCGCTCTTTTCTTCATCCCTTCTCGGGTTTCTCCACGTTTGGGTTTGACCATGGCTCGGAGCACCAGCGGAGGAAGAAACTTTTCCAGGGCATACCATAACCCAATTCCCACCACTAACATGACGAGAATACTGGTGCCATGCTCCAGAAACCACATCTGTATCGTTTCTGGGGTTATCGTGGCGTAGACACCTTCCTCAGACAATACAATAGCCACAAATGCCAGAACCGTTACCACTAAGGCAATTCCTTCAATGGTCCAGAAGGCAACATCTACACCTTTCTCGGCTCTCCCCTGCCTCTCCTCTGGTACTGCCTTTATGATTTTATCCCGAAACCGCTCGCCTACGGTGAGAAAAAGAATTAACACCAGACCCGAGACAATAAGAATCCACAAACTATTGGTAGTAAACCATCCCCACATGGCAAACACCCCCCTTGGACTGATTAAATAATATTTTATACTATTTGAAGCGGCTACTCCAGAAGAACTTCAGTACCAAACTCTGGGACTGATATTCGCCACCCAGTTTTCTCACCCAGAAAGTCGCTGAATCGCTGGGCTGACTCAGCTTCTCCGTGAACAACAAACAGTTGCCTGGGGGGTCTTTTGAGTCGGGAGAGCCATCGGAAAAGCTCATCCCTATCGGCATGGGCTGAAAAACCTTGGAGCTGGGCTATCCTTGCCCGGACGGGATAATACTGCCCCAGTATTCTTACTTCTTTGGCACCATCGACGATACTTCTTCCTAACGTACCGACAGCCTGATACCCCACAAAAAGCACTGTGCTTTCCTGCCTGGAAATGTTGGTTACGAGGTGATGCTTTATCCTGCCTCCGGTACACATTCCAGAGCCAGCTATTATCATTGTAGTTCCCACTATTTGATTAATTGCTTTTGACTCATCCACTGTCCGAACCATTTTCAGACCAGGAAAATCAAACGGAGATTTTTTGTGGCGTATAAGTTCGGTCATCTCCCTGTCATACAATTCAGGATGATGCTCGAACACTTCCGTGATGCTGGTCGCCATAGGACTATCGACGAAGACCATCAAATATGGTATATGCTTCCCAAGTAGCAACTCGTTCAGACAATAAAGGACTTCCTGGGCTCGCTCTAAGGCGAAACTAGGCACAATCACATTTCCTCTAGCTTTCCAAGTGGAGTTTATAATCTCAGCAAGACTATTACCAATATCCGCCGGGTTTTGATGCAGCCTGTCTCCATACGTGGACTCAACCAGTACATAATCGGCTTGGTCAAAGATAGTCGGGTCTCGCAGTATTGGTCGGTTCCGCCTCCCAACGTCACCAGAAAAGAGAATTATCCTCCTATTCTCACCCTGCCTAACCACAACCTCTATCATGGACGAGCCCAGGACATGACCGGCATCATAGAACGTAGCTTCAATCCCGTTACCGATATAGGCAGTCTCTCCGTATTTCCTCGTCGCAAACAGAGGGAAAACAGCCTTAGCATCATCAGCAGTATAGAGCGGGATCTCTGGGAAGGGACCTTTTCTGCCTTCTCGCTCATGTCTTTCACGTTTAAATTCGGCATCTTCTTGCTGCAGCTTGGCGGAATCTAAGAGTATGATTTGGGCAATCTCAGCGGTAGCCGCCGTGCAATAAATTTTGCCCCGAAAGCCATCACGAACCAGTTTAGGAAGCAGTCCACAATGATCAAGATGAGCATGTGTCAACAGAACGGCATCTAAGGTATGAGGGGAGATACGCAATGGCTCCCAGTTCCGGCTCTTGAATTCCCTTTCCTGATAAAGCCCACAGTCTACCAAAAGCCTGACTTCGTTAGCCTCCAATAGATACCGGGAACCAGTTACATTGCGGGTTGCACCCAAGAAACTGACCTTTATCTGCAATTTTGCGCCTCCCGGCAGTTTGTCTTATATGATACCATTTTATCCCCTCCCCTTAAATTCTCCTAAATCACTAATCCAGAGTAAGGAGAGTTGCCCAAATAATCACAACAAAAGGCTTGACAAACAGTTTTCCTTTATGTTAAAGTGAACTAATTTAATCAATTTAGTCGACAATGGAGACAAGAAAATGAAGCTTTCTACCCGGGGACGATATGGAACCATGGCACTTTTGGATTTAGCCCTTCACTGGGGTAAGGAGCCAGTGCCACTAAAAGACATTGCTCGCCGGCAGAATATTCCACTCAACTATCTGGGGCATTTAATCGCCCCGCTTGCAGCCGCCAGAATAATTGGGAGTACCCGGGGGACTAGGGGTGGAGTCCAGTTGGTTAGACCACCCCGTGAGGTAAAGCTCAGTGAGGTGATTCAACTTCTTGAGGGCTCAACCGCTCTGGTAAATTGCCTCGATAATCCAGAAAGTTGCCCCCGCTATGAACTTTGTGTTACTCGTGACATCTGGGACGAGATGAAAAAGGCGATAGACAAAGTTCTGGAGTCGACAACCTTGGAAGACTTAGTCGAGCGACAGAAAAAGAAAGAACAATCTAAAGAAACAATGTATTATATCTAGGTTTACCAGCCCTAACTTAAGCGGCATATACCAAGGGAGTGAAAAGCCACTACTATGATTGACAGGTATTCAAGGCAAATCCTTTTCCCCGAAATAGGTGAAAAAGGGCAAAAGAGGTTAGGCAATAGTAGTATAGTAATCATTGGCTGTGGAGCACTAGGAACCATTATTGCCACTACCTTAGTACGTGCCGGCGTTGGGAAGGTCAGGATTATTGACAGAGATCTGATTGAGTATCACAACTTGCAACGCCAAATTCTTTACGATGAAGAGGATGTGAGAAGCCAACTACCAAAAGCTATTGCCGCCGAGCGGCATCTAAAGAAGGTGAACTCCTTAGTTGAAGTTAAAGGAGTAGTTGCCGATGTGCATTATGCCAATGTTGAAAAGTTGGTCACCGGTGCCGATTTAATATTAGACGGGCTGGACAACCCTGAGACCCGCTTTATAGTAAACGATGCTTCCTTAAAGCTTAAAATCCCGTGGATTTATGGCGCGGCTATCTCCGCCTTCGGTATGACCATGAACATAATTCCTGGTGAGACTCCCTGCTTTCGCTGTGTTTTTCCTTCCTTACCTCCCCCTGGGGTAATTCCTAATTGCGATACTGCCGGGGTAATTGCTTCGGCTCCCTTCACTATTGGTTGTCTGCAGTCTGCTGAAGCAATGAAGATATTAGTTGGCGCTAAGGAAATCAACCGTGACCTTATAACAATTGATGTTTGGCAAGGGATCTTCCACCACCTTAAAATCACTCCACGTCAAGACTGTCCAGCCTGCCAAGGTAAATATGAGTTTTTGCAGGCAAAGTTTGGCATAAGAACCACTGTCCTTTGTGGGCAAAATTCAGTGCAGGTTCTAGACCCCAAAGTAGAAAGCCTCTCGCTGAAGGAACTTGCCCAGCAGCTTAGATCTCTAGGAAAAGTAAGCTACAACGAATCCAGGCTGCGCTTCATAGTGAATAATCACGAAATGGTTGTTTTCCCCGATGGCAGGGTCATTCTTAAGAACAGCCTTGATGAATCGCTGGCTAGAGCACTCTATACCAAATATATTGCCACGTAAGTTATAGCCAGTGAGTGGAATTGAGTTAAAAATTATAAAGGAGCTAATCAAAATGGCAGAGGTAATTCAAAAAGTGGAAAGACTACAATACAAGACGATAGAGATACCCAAGTTAACCAGAGGTATAGCTAAAGATTCAACCGAGCTAATCGGGAATACACCTCTGGTTAGATTGAATCGAATAACCGAGGGGGTGAAGGCAGAAGTGGTGGCAAAGCTGGAATCATTTAACCCCGTAGGTAATGTGAAGGACAGAATAGGTGTGTCAATGATTGTGGATGCCGAAGCCAAGGGGCTCATCAACAAAGATACGGTTATCGTTGAGCCTACCAGCGGTAATACCGGTATTGCCCTCGCCTTTGTCTGTGCCGCCAGAGGATATAAGCTTATCCTCACCATGCCTGACACCATGTCGCTGGAGCGGAGGCAGCTTCTATCTGTTTTCGGTGCCGAGCTGGTGCTAACCCCCGGAGCAGAGGGGATGCCCGGGGCAATAAGAAAGGCAGAACAACTGGTGGCAGAAAACCATAACTACTTTATGCCGCAGCAGTTTAAGAACCCGGCAAATCCAGAGGTACACCGGATGACCACGGCTGAGGAAATATGGAGAGATACTGAGGGCAAAGTAGATATTCTGGTCTCTGGAGTGGGAACCGGCGGGACGATTACCGGAGTGGCTGAAGTAATCAAGCCCAAGAAACCACAATTTCAAGCTGTTGCCGTTGAACCAGCTGATTCCCCGGTTCTTTCCGGGGGAAAGCCAGGCTCCCATAAGATTCAGGGTATTGGGGCTGGCTTTATCCCTGATGTTTTAAGAACTGACTTAGTTGACGAAATTATTAAGGTTACTAATGAAGACGCCGGAATAATGACTAGAAGGTTAGCCAAAGAGGAAGGGATTCTGGCAGGTATCTCTTCCGGGGCGGCTGCCTGGGCAGCATTAAAGGTAGCCAAAAGACCAGAGAACAAAGATAAGCTTATTGTGGTAGTCCTACCCGATACCGGTGAGCGCTATCTATCCACCTGGCTCTTCCAGGAGCCTTACTAACCTACGTAGAACAAATAAAGCAAGACGGGGTAAGGATAAAAATCGCCAAGTACAAAAGAGGCACATAAAAGTCCTTTTGATAAAGAGAGACGAAAATGGACGGAAAACTGAAAAAGGAAGCTCACCATCTGAAAATGGATTTTGAGGCACTCAAGGGCAGAGGCTTTATCAAGCAAACCCAGAAGAACCTGTTTACGGTGAGATTACGATGTCCCGGAGGAAAATTGACATCACAACAATTACGGAAAGCCGCCGAGCTTGCTGAGAAGTACGGGCAGGGAGAGGTCCACAACTCCCTTCGCCAGTCAATAGAAATCCCTTATGTTCACTACCAGAACTTTGACGTTATTGTTGCCGAGCTAAAGGAAATTGATTGGTCGGTCGCTTCTTGTGGCCCCTGCATCAGAGTACCCACTGCCTGTGCTGGATGCACTTATAACCCTAACGGGCTCACGGATACTCAAACCATGTGTCTGGAGGTAGATAGGCGCTATTTCGGCACCGCCACCGGTCGCCATAAATTCAAGGTCTCCTTCTCCGGATGTCCGATAGATTGTGCCCGAACTAGGGAAATGGACTTAGGCTTTCAGGGAATAGCTGAGCCAGAATTAATAGAGAAGCTATGTAATGGATGTGGACTCTGCGTTTCTGGCTGTAAGGAGGGGGCACTTACCTTGGTGAATGACCTCCCGGTAAGGGATTATGACAAGTGCATCTATTGCGGTGATTGTATCAAAGTCTGTCCGGTGGAGGCTATGGTAGTGGGGAGGAAGGGATGGCTTATCCGGGTAGGTGGTAAACATGGTAGACACCCTATCTATGCCTACGAGATAGCGCAGTTCGCCACTGACGAGAAATGTTTCTCCCTTATTGAAAAGACTATGGAGTGGTACCAAACCAATGGAGAGGGCGGAGAAAGGATAGGGACTACCATTGGTCGCCTCGGTCTCTCTAAGTACCTAGATGAAGTTGCTAAACCCTTAGGTTTGGAAGTCATCGAAAAGCCTGAAGAAAGAAAAAAGTTCTGGGCTAAGGGAAACCTGTATCTCTAGAGGTAAGTGTCTATTGAGCAAGATAGATGATAGAAAGATACCAGCAAATGTGGAGGGGAGTGTGGCATACACACTCAAAGACTAAATGAACCAAGACAGTTTTTTAAGACCCGACCATCAATTGAGGGTCTACACTGACATAACCCAGCTCATTGCCAGTCCGGAGAACCCGACTCCATTGGTCAGGTTAAATAAAATTAATCCGACCCAGGACTTCCAGATCTATCTCAAGCTGGAAAGATATAATCCCTTTGGTTCGGTTAAAGATAGGATTGTTTATGAGATGCTAAAGGCACTGGAAGTAGGCAATAGAACAGTAGTTGAGCCATCGTCAGGCAATACTGGAATTGCTTTAGCTTGTGTCACCAATGCTTTGGGAATACCGATAGAGATAGCTGTTCCCGAAAGAATTCCCGAAGAAAAAAAGATAATGTTAAGATTTTTGGGAGCTAAAGTGACCGAAGCCGATGATGCCCTGTGCCCTCTATTTCCCACTGAGGGAGCCAGAGGCGTAGTTAACGCCTTAATAAAAAGCCCGGCAACCAAAGATAACTACATTAGCCCCAATCAGTACGAGAATGAACTTAATGTTCAGGCACATTACCAAACGACTGGGCCAGAAATATGGCAGCAGACGCAGGGCAAAATCAACTATTTCTTTGCCGGATTTGGCACTTGTGGCACAATAACTGGTGTTGGCAGATATCTTAAAGAACAAAACCCAGAAATAAGAATTATCGCAGTAGAACCTTCTTCCCCAAACCATCAATTGCCCGGCATGAAGAGGATCACTGAATTGGATGAGAAGTTTATACCAAAGATTCTAGATAGGTCGGTAATTGATGATACTGAAGAAGTTACTGACGAAAATGCCTATAGAACTGCCATAGAATTAGCCAGAAAAGACGGAATCCCAGTTGGTCCAACAACGGGAGCTATACTTCATGTTGCCTTACGGTACGCTAGATCAAATAGCGGTTTAGCTGTGGTCATATCACCGGATGATGCCTTCAAATACACTAGTTTTTACAAAGATATTCTAGAAGCAGAATCGAGGGGAATTAGGGAAAGAGAATATGATTTGTCTGATTTAGTTTGCCCCCTATCCAAGATGAAAGCAACAGAATTAATAGATAATTTAGAAGGGGGAGAAACAGTAAAAATAATACTGGGTGATACAGATTCCCTCAAAAGTGTGGTACAAGATTCAAAGACCAGAGGGATAAAACTAAGTTTTGAACGAGAAGGTAAAAGCAAATTTAAATTGACGATTACTAAAATTAAAGAAGATTACATGATATGATGAGTAAACCAAGATAGATTAGTTTGAATTTGTTTAGCAACCTATCCCCTTACCTTAATAAGGGAAGGGGATAAACCCCGTTAGGAACTCTAACGAGGTAAAGGGGATGAGGTTAATAAATAATCTCTATTAGTTTGACGATCGCCACTGTTTTTCCTACAATCAATTACAAAAGTAAAGTGAAAAGCTCATTATGTTTAAAACCTTAAAGGAAGACATTCGGACGGTATTTGCTAAAGACCCAGCAGCAAGGAGCATAGCCGAGGTTATCTTGTGCTACCCTGGATTGCATGCCCTATGGCTTCACCGCCTGGCTCATTTCTTATGGCAGCACAATCTTAAGCTGTTAGCTCGCCTTCTATCACATATTAATCGCTTTTTGACTGGGATTGAAATCCATCCTGCCGCCAAAATTGGACGACGGTTTTTCATCGACCATGGAGCCGGGGTAGTCATTGGAGAGACATCTGAGATTGGCGACGATGTTCTAATGTATCAGGGAGTAGTTCTCGGTGGAACAACTTTGGAGAAAAAGAAGCGTCACCCCACTATTGGCAACAATGTGGAAATAGGAACCGGGGCAATAGCTCTAGGTCCCATCACTATAGGTGACGGGGCTAGAATTGGCTCAGGCTCAGTGGTAATAAAATCAGTTCCGCCTGGAACCACGGTAGTGGGCATTCCAGGAAAAGCAGTGGCAGACCGTCGAAAACCACTTATGGATTTAGAACACGGGAAGTTACCCGACCCAATAGCCGAAGCCATCAGACTAGTTTTGAAGGAGCAGGATAAATTAGAAGAGCGCCTGAAGAGACTGGAGAGTTCAAGTGGCATAGTCTTCCAAGATGAATTGAGAGAGAGGAGAAGGAAAATTGAGCGGGAATTCAACCAAGGAGGAGGAATATAAGGTGGAACCCAAAGAAAAGAAGGAGACTCAAGAAACGAGATTTGAAACGCTCGCCATTCATGCTGGAGAGAGACCGGATAGAGCCTTCGGCGCCGTTTCAATACCTATTGACCAAACCTCAACCTTTGCCTTTGAGGAGGTTGGGAAAACAAGAGGATACGATTATTCTCGCACGGCAAACCCAACCAGAAAAGTCCTGGAGGATACCATTGCTAAGCTTGAGGGAGGAAAGGCAGGATTTGCCTTTGCCACCGGGATGGCGGCGGAAACCACCGTCATCCACCTACTTAAAGCCGGCGACCATATAATTGCTGGTGATGATATCTACGGAGGAACCTATAGACTATTTCACAATGTGATGCGTGATTTTGGGCTAGAGTTCACCTTCTTAAGAATGGATAGCCAGCAGAAGATTGAAGAGGCAATAAGGCCTAATTCCAAGATGTTGTGGCTGGAGACCCCGTCTAATCCGCTACTGAACATCGTTGACCTTGAGATGGCGGTTGACATCGCTAAAAAGTACAATCTGATGACAGTGATAGATAACACCTTCGCCACTCCCTATTTCCTAAGACCCATTGAATATGGAATTGACCTTGTTGTCCATTCCACAACTAAGTATCTTAATGGACACTGTGATGTTGTCGGCGGTGCCGTAGTAACTACTACTGATGAATTAACCGAAAGGGTTCAGTTTCTGCTGAATGCCATGGGAACCCCTGCCTCTCCTTTTGATTGCTGGCTGGTGCTTCGGGGAATTGAAACCCTCCCGGTAAGAATGAAGCAACATGAGGAGAACGCTTTTGCCATTGCCAATTACCTCAAGGGACACCCCGCAGTAAAGAGAGTATTTTACCCCGGGCTTGAGTCCCACCCAGGACATGAAATCGCCAAGAGGCAGATGAAAGGGTTCGGCGGCATGGTTTCATTTGAAATAAACGGAGGCATCACGGAAGTTAATAACTTTTTAAGAAGACTCAAGATTTTTGCTTTAGCAGAATCGCTTGGTGGTGTTACTTCCCTCGCCTCTCATTCAGCCACCATGACCCACGCCTCGATGCCGGAAGAGGCGAGAAGGAAAGCGGGTATTACCGATGAGCTAGTCAGACTATCGGTTGGTTTGGAAAACAGTGATGATTTGATTGAGGATCTGTCCCAGGCGCTCCAGCATCCCTGAAGGAGAGAAAATTGGGTTATGCTAAAGACTTACGTTGCCGAAAGTGTGGGCGGGAGAGTCCATTAGTAGCCTCCAACCTCTGTGACTTCTGCCTCAGCCCACTAGAGGTAAACTATGACTATAAGGCTATGGCTGGTAGCCTGAGTCGGGAGAAGATTGCCAAGGGACCGCCAAGTATGTGGCGATATCGGGATCTGTTACCGGTGGAGGGCAAAGTGGTGGACATAGGCACTGGCTTTACACCACTAATCAAAGCTGATAGGCTAGGACAAGAACTGGGACTGGACGAACTCTATATTAAGAACGACTGCCTCAACCCCACCTACTCTTTCAAGGACAGAGTAGTCTCAGTAGCCATCACCAAGGCACGGGAGTTTGGCTTTGACACCGTAGCCTGTGCTTCAACCGGCAACCTAGCAGCTAGCGTGGCGGCTCACGCCGCCAAGGCAAATATGAGGTCTTATGTCTTCGTCCCCTCTGACGTAGAAGCCAGCAAACTGGTGGGAACAGCAATCTATCACCCGGTTCTAGTTACCGTTAATGGCAGCTATGACGATGTTAACCGCCTCTGCGGTAAACTATTAGGAAAATATAACTGGGGCTTTATCAATGTTAACCTCAGACCCTACTATGCTGAGGGAAGCAAGACCCTGGCTTACGAGGTGGCTGAACAACTGGGATGGCGCGCTCCTGGCTGCATAGTGGCACCGGCTGCCTCAGGGCTCATGTTCACCCGAATATGGAAGGGGCTGGATGAACTATCTATGCTAGGTTTAATTAAACCAGTAAACACCCATATGTACGTCACCCAAGCAGCCGGCTGCTCGCCCATAGTCAACGCTTTTCAGGCGGGCTCTCTTCATGTACATCCGGTGAAGCCAAACACCATTGCCACCTCTATCGCCATTGGCAACCCTGCTGATGGTTACTACGCCCTGCGGGTCGCCAGGCAGTCAGGAGGTAGTGCTTGTGCAGCAACCGATGAAGAACTCACCATAGGGATGAAGTTACTGGCAGAGACTGAGGGTATTTTTGCTGAAGCAACCGGTGGGGTGGTGATAGCCGGATTAAAGAAGCTGGTAGCTTCAGGGGCGATTAAAAAAGATGAACTTACGGTAGCCTTTATCACCGGGGCTGGACTCAAGACTTATGAGCTGGTGACTGACACAGTTCAGCCTTTTACCATCCAGCCCACGCTAGAATCATTTGAGGAAGTTCTCGGTGCACGAGTTTAAGAGCACTAACATTCATACTTTGGTAATCCCATTAGGATAAAGGGAGGATAAGATGGTCAAGCGATATGTAATGTTTACCTTTCCCCCGGAGCTAATTAAGGAACCCGTCATCTATAACCTCGGTCAACAATTCAACGTAGTCACCAATATTCGCCGTGCCGATGTATCTGAGGATAAAGGCTGGGTGGTACTGGAACTGGAGGGAGAAGAAAATGACATCGAGCAGGGCATTGCCTGGGTGACCAGCAAAGGAGTGAGAGTCGACCCAGTCAGCGGAGACATGGTGGAGGGTTAGGATGAAAAGAATATACCTTGATTACGCTGCCACCACACCAACCCATCCTGAGGTGGTGAAAGCAATGCTACCATACTTTACCGAGGCTTTTGGCAACCCCTCTAGTGTCTATTCTTGCGGACAGGAGCCAAAAGGGGCTATAGAAGAGGCAAGGACCAAGATTGCCGACCTTGTTGGTGCCCGGGATGAAGAAATTGTCTTCACCAGTGGCGGAACTGAGTCGGACAACTTCGCCATAAAGGGGGTAGCTTTCGCCAAAGATACTAAGGGGAACCATATCATTACTAGTTCCATTGAACACCACGCCGTACTAGAGACTTGCAAGTTTCTGGGGAGAAGAGGATTCAGCATAACCTACCTCCCGGTAGATGAGCATGGCTTGGTTGACCCTGACGAGATCAAAAAGGCTATCACTAATAAAACTATCCTCATTTCGATAATGCATGCTAACAACGAAATAGGCACCATAGAGCCGATAGCCGAGATAGGCAAGATTGCCAAAGAAGCTGGAATCTATTTTCACACTGACGCAGTGCAAACAGCCGGACACATCCCGATAAATGTAGATGAACTTGGGGTGGACCTGCTGGCGATATCAGCCCATAAGCTTTACGGTCCTAAGGGGGTTGGGGCGTTATATATCAGGAAAGGGACAAAACTAGTCTCCTTTATGCATGGTGGTGAGCAGGAGAGAGGACGGCGAGCCGGTACCTATAATGCTCCTGGAATCATTGGCTTTGGTCGCGCCGCAGAACTTGCTCAGCAGGAGATGAATCAAGAAGCAGAACAGATAATCCTCCTTCGTGACAAATTCATTCACGGGCTGCTACAGCGGATTGACCACACCCGGTTGAATGGTCATCCCCAGAAGAGGTTGCCCAATAATGTCAATATAAGTGTTGATTTTGTTGAAGGAGAATCAATGTGCCTGGCTCTCGACCTAGAAGGCGTTTGTGCTTCTACCGGCTCAGCCTGTGCCACATCAACCCTTGAGCCGTCCCATGTTCTTCTGGCAACCGGTCTTTCCCCCGAGCTGGCGTATGGCTCGCTGCGGTTTACTCTGGGGAAGTGGACCACTGAAGAGGAGATAGACCGGGTTCTGGAGATATTGCCCCGGATTGTAGCTAAGCTCAGAGCTATGTCGCCACTTTTAAAGGGTCAGAAGTGATTTGAGGAAAAGGCGAATTGTTTGGCTTTTAGCCCAAGGGATGCTAAAATTAAACTGGTAATAATTACTTAAATCTGAAGGGAGTTGGAAATGGAAAAGTTTAGTCTAGTTGGAGAAAGGGATATAACTCGCGCCATAGTCACCGAGTTTGCTGAGCAGTTCCGAGAATATGTGGAAAGTGATTGTATCATTATTGGTGGTGGTCCCAGTGGGCTAATGGCAGGTCGTGACTTAGCTAGAGCCGGAAAAAAGGTGCTCATTGTCGAACGAAATAACTACCTCGGCGGTGGTTTCTGGATTGGTGGTTACTTAATGAACAAAGTAACTATAAGACGTCCCGGAGAGAGAGTTTTAGATGAACTTGGTATCCCCTACAAAGAAGTTAGTCAAGGTTTGCTTGTTGCTGACGGACCTCATGCCTGTTCCAAGCTTATTGCTGCCGCCTGTGATAGTGGCGTCAAATTTGCCAATATGACCGTCTTTGAAGATTTGGTCCTGAAAGAGGACGGACGAGTATGTGGGGCTGTAGTCAACTGGACACCTATCTCGGCACTGCCCAGAGAGATAACCTGCGTTGATCCGGTGGCTATAGAATCAGCAATAGTGATTGATGCTACTGGACATGATGCTCAGGTAGTGAGGAAACTGGAAGAAAGAGGATTAATCAAAACCAAAGGTTTCGGTGCCATGTGGGTAGAGAGGTCAGAAGACCTCATCATTGAGCATACCGGAGAGGTTTATCCCGGCTTAATTGTCACCGGCATGGCAGTATCAACCACCTATGGATTACCTCGGATGGGTCCAACATTTGGCGGGATGCTTCTTTCCGGACAAGTGGCTGCCGAAGTCGCCTTGGAGAAACTCCCGGTAAAAGCCTAGAGGAAAATGAAAATTATTCTCTATGATGAGGGCGTTGCCGATGAACTAAACATAGAAGAGATCACTCAATATCTAGGGCAAAAAATGGGAATGGTTGACATTGAAGGAAGGGGAAATCCCTTTATCAACCTTCCCCAAGATAAAATATCGGACTACGCTAGAAAAATTGCCAGCATCAAGATTCAAGAGCCAAGCAAAAAGCTCAAGCCAGAACAAGAGCCTCTCCATGGTGAAATAGAGTACGAAAAAAGAAGAATTTTGGGGAAAACAAAGTCTTTTGGCATCCTATACGATGGATTCTACCTGCAAAGACTCTTTCTAGAGATTATCCCAAGAGAAGAACGCCGCCTTGAACTGGTTCACATTATCTTCACCAATCGCCTATTTGCTACCTGGGATGAGAGCGACCAGAGGTATCACTTGAGAACAAGCGTGTATAGTATCCCTTCCATCATCTCAACGACGGGTCTCGTAGAAGCACCAGCCAAACCAAGAGAGTATTACCTGCTTAAGCAACAATACCAAAAATTGGGCAAGGACCCAACCGAGCTTAAAGATAAATTCAGAGGAAGTTTCATTGATTACGAAGATGAGCGACTGACCGAGGTGGTAAAGGGATACGCCATGCAAGCCGTTTTCTATTCTTTAGCCGGTGAGCCCTTCTGTAAAGATAAAGGTTGCCGTCTATACAATGCCCACTGGCAAGAGGAACTTATCTTTGCCCAGCTTGAAAGTGGGTATGAGTTTTGCCCGCAACACAGCAAATTCCTAGAAAAGGAATTCTCCCGGTAAAAAGGAGGTAACTGGCGTCCCTTGCGTGCTAAAGGAGATAGAGTAGTAGTTGCCATGAGCGGTGGCGTGGATTCATCTGTAGCCGCAGCTCTGCTTAAGGAAGAAGGCTACCAGGTGATTGGCGTTACCATGCAAATCTGGCCCAAAGATAAGCAGACATCCCGGGAGAGGTTTGATGGCTGTTGCGGCATTGGCGCAATAGAAGATGCCAAAAAGGTAGCTTACAAGCTGGGCATCCCCCACTATGTAATGAACTTCAGGGACATTTTTGCCCAAAGAGTTATCGCCGATTTTTGTCAGGAGTATAGCCAAGGCAGGACACCGAACCCCTGTATTCGGTGTAACCAGTATATAAAGTTTGATGCCTTACAGAAAAAGGCTAAAGGGCTGGGGGCTAATTTGGTAGCTACTGGACACCATGCTAGAATAGAGAAAGACGAAGCTAAAGAAAAACATCTTCTCAAGAAGGGGGTTGACCAAGGCAAAGACCAGTCTTATGTGCTCTATCCAGTAACCCAAGAACAACTGAGGCATAGCTTATTGCCCATAGGGAATCTTACCAAAGAAAAGGTGAGGGAAATAGCTAGAGAACTGGAACTTCCAGTAGCAGCTAAGTCAGAAAGTCAAGAAATTTGCTTTATCCCTGATGATGACTATCCTAATTTCCTTAGAGACTATATCCCTGAGGCAGCCAAGCCAGGGCTAATACTAGATGAGCAGGAAAACATCTTAGGCAGCCACCGTGGAATTCTATTTTACACCATAGGTCAGCGCAAAGGGCTAGGCATATCAGCCAAGGAACCGTTATATGTAATCGCCATTGAGCCGGAAAGAAATGCCATTGTGGTAGGCAGGAAAGAGAAGGTACTCGGCAAGGAGCTTATAGCTTACCGATTAAACTGGATAACTATGACTGAGCTAACGCAGCCCATCACGGCAAAAGCTAAGATAAGATACCGCCACCCAGAGGCTGAAGCCACAGTAATCCCCGTAAACGGAGACAGAGTTTATGTAAAATTTAACCAGCCACAGATGGCAATCACCCCGGGACAGGCGATAGTCTTCTATAATGGCGATACTGTGCTCGGGGGCGGAACAATAGAGTCAGCAAGGAAACAAGACTCGCCTATAGTCAGGGGGTAAGTCACGACTCTTTGGGGTCTGTCTGGTCAGATGCTATAAAAAGAAAAGGAGATAGAAAATGTCTGAGTTACCCAAATTGAAGGTCAGAGCGTGGCCTCGTATATATCCAAGGGCAAGGGAGGCAATTCGTGACTTCGAACAAGCGAAAGATTTCCTTCATTTTGATTTGAATCACATAATTACAGTAGAGGGTGAAGAGATTACTTCCTATGAAGAGCTCGTCCGGCTAGCTGCCAAGGAGTGCTACAAGGACAAGGAGTTCCTTAAGGTGGAGATAGTGTCATTAATGTGCGGCGGCTAAGCCACTAAATCTTTGTAATTTGTCTAATCAGATGCTATAATAAGCGCTTTACACTATAAAGAAAAGGACGTCATATGGCTTCAGTAGTTGCCGTTTGTAAGAGCAAGAAAAAGGGCACTAAAAAGGAAGCTATCGCCGAAGGTCTCTTTAAAGAGGATTACGGTCTTATCGGTGATGCTCACGCTGATTGCCAAACCAATCGGCAGGTAAGCCTACTCGCTATTGAAAGCATTGACAAGATGAGAAGCCAAGGCTTGAATCTGCACCCGGGAGACTTCGCCGAAAATATTACTACTGAAGGAATAGACTTGCTTCACCTGCCCATTGGCACCAGAATATCTGTCGGTAACGAAGTCATTCTGGAAGTTAGCCAGATAGGCAAGGAGTGCCATACTGCCTGTGCTATCCGCCGTCAGATAGGTGAATGCATTATGCCTGAAGAGGGAGTATTTGCCCGAGTGGTTCAAGGAGGACTGGTGAAACCGGGAGACAGAGTGAAAATCGGGGAAATATCATGACTGGTAAGGATTTACCTTTAACGGAAAGAATTCTGAGACTGAAACAGGAAAGGAATGCGGTCATCCTTGCCCATAACTATCAATTGGGCGAGGTTCAGGATATAGCTGACTTTGTCGGCGATTCCTTAGGGCTGAGTCAAAATGCGGCTAAGACTGAAGCCAATGTAATTGTATTTTGTGGCGTTCACTTCATGGCAGAGACAGCTTCCATCCTTTGCCCGGATAAAATAGTTTTGCTACCGGATATGCATGCCGGTTGCCCAATGGCTAATATGATTACCGCTGCCCGGCTAAGACAGAAAAAAAGGGAACTGCCAAATGCCACCGTGGTTTGCTATATCAACTCCACGGCTGAGGTTAAGGCAGAATCAGAAGTTTGCTGCACCTCAGCCAATGGAGTCAAGGTAGTAGAAAGCGTAGATAATGATGAGATACTGTTTGTTCCCGACCAGTATCTGGGGCATTATATTTCCACCAAGACTGATAAGAAAATGAACCTCTGGCCTGGCTACTGCCCTACTCACGTCCGAATACTACCTCAAGACATCATCAAGCTAAAGCAGGAATATCCCCAAGCTAAAGTAGTAGTCCACCCCGAGTGCCGACCCGAGGTTATTGCCCTTGCTGACCAAGTCCTGAGCACGGGAGGGATGATTCGCTATGCCCAAAGAGAGGATGTCAGCGAGATGATTGTTGGGACAGAGCTAGGGATAATATACCGGCTGAGAAAAGAGAACCCAGACAAGAAATTCATCTCCGCCTCGGAACAGGCAGTTTGCCCCAATATGAAGTTAATCAATCTAGAGAAAGTTTTATGGTCTCTGGAGGAAATGGCACCAGTGGTAAAGGTCCCGGAGGCAATCCGTCTTAAGGCAAAGGCAGCCGTAGATAAGATGTTAGCT
>JBHIFE010000017.1:0-18091 GCA_046760985.1 Dehalococcoidales bacterium | reverse complement strand
ATGGCAACAAAGGCGAGGGCAGAGCCGAAGAAAAAGGGGGCGGCAGGGCTGATAGTCTGCCACAGCCCGCCAGCAATCAGGCTGGCGGGTAGAAGAGCAAGACCCACCACCCCATGATAAAGTCCATAGGCAGTGCCTCTTCTGTCCTCGGCTACTAAATCGGCGACAAAAGCCCGAGCCACCCCTTCCACTATTCCATAGTAGATTCCGTAACAAGCAAAAAGTAGCCACACCAGCCACACACTTGCGGCCAGGGCAAATCCTAAGTAAACCAGAGCATAAATAAACCAGCCCAGAATGATGACCCGTTTTCTACCCAGCCGGTCGGACAGCACTCCCGCCGGTAAAGAGACAACCGCATAGGTAGCATTAAGTAAAACCAGCATCAGTACCACCTGGATAAGGGGAACCTCCAGATTCTGTGCCCGCAGGATGACAAAGAAATCGCTGGAATTGCCCAGGGTAAACACCACCATAATTGCCAGAAACAGCTTGAAGCGAGCATCAAAGCCGGTAGTTAATCCGCCTGAAATAGATTTTGGATGAGAACTATCCTTTTGCGGGGGTCTCTTTTCACGGACAAATGCGAGCAGCACCAATACTGCCAGCACCGCGGGAATGACGCCAACCAGCACCAGCCACTGGTAAGTCTCCAGACTAAGTTTTAACCCTCCGCCCTGGACAAAATACACAATAATAGCCACTATCGCCAGCCCGAGGACAGCACCAAAGGTATCCATAGCCCGGTGCAAACCGAAGCCCTTGCCCCTTTCCCCAGCCGAGACCGAAGCGGCAACCAGTGCGTCCCGCGGTGAGGTGCGGATGCCCTTGCCAATCCTATCGCTGAATCTAACCGCCAGCACCACACCCCAGGTTGAAGCCAGGTACATAAAGGGCTTAGCCACAGTAGAGATGCTGTAGCCCAGTGCTGCTAGAGGTTTTCGTCTGCCGACTCGGTCACTAATCCAACCGCTGAATATCCTGAAGATAACATCAACACTTTCCGAGACTCCGCCGACAAGACCGATAATAGTGGTGGCTGCCCCCAGCACGTTAGCCAAGAATAGAGGGACAAGGGTGAAAATCATCTCACTGCTGACATCGGTCAGCAAGCTGACCAGACCCAGGAAAAAGACATTGGGGTTAAGCCCCCAGATTCTCTTTCGGTTGCTATCAGTAGCCAGTGATTCTACCAACTACTTCTCCTCAATCACCTCAGTAACCAGTTCTCTGATTTTCTGCCTAGCTTGCTCCAGCACCTGCTTCCCTTCGGCAGTAGCCTGATAGTATTTCCGTACCCTGCCATTAATCACCTTTGAGCTGCTTTCTAGGTAGCCTTCTTTTTCCAGACGATGCAGTGTCGGATACAATGTGCCCGGACTGAGCCTATACCCGTGTCTAGCCAGTTCCTCAGCTATTTCCACACCGAAGATTGGTTTCTTGGCGGCATGGTACAGTATATGAATCTTTATAAATCCCAGAAAGAACTCTCTATCCAGCATGATAACGCTTCCCGATATTGTGATACGATATTATTTTATACCAGATTTATCCCCGGGTCAAGCGCCGACCATACATAATTATTTATTTGACCTCACCCCTTTAGGTTTTATTAAGTAACCCTATCCCCCTTTATCCCCCCTTCCCCTTAACAAGGGGGAGGGGGAATGGATAGGTAAGAGAGGCTTCGCCTCTCTTTGACTCCCCTTGCTCTGAGTGTGGGGTGTTTAAGAAGGGCGAAGCTTCCAAGAATGCTATGGGGAGTCTTAGAGGGACGAAGTCCCCCTAACATAACCAATTCCCCCTCCCTTGATAAGGGAGGGGGATAAGGGGGGAGGCTTACCAAATAAAAAATTAAAGGGGGTGAGGTCACCATATATCCTAAGGAAAGGGGACAGAGGTTTCTAAATAGTCTTCAGACAGGATGCCTTGACACTCCTATTGTTAACGGTTAGAATATTTTTGCGCCGAGGTAGCTCAGTCGGTAGAGCAGCGGACTGAAAATCCGCGTGTCCCCAGTTCGATTCTGGGCCTCGGCACTTGGACAGGAAAAAGAAGAACACAAGATGGCAGCAAATGAAGACCGGATGAAACGGGTAAGGGAGGAGGCAATTGACCGTGAGGCTGTCTATTCTGGTTGTGCCCAGGCTGTTTTAGGGACTCTTCAAGATGAGTTTGGTATCGGGAATAAGGAATCGTTTAAAGCAATCACTGCACTCTCTGGGGGAATTGCCCGACGGGGGGAGACCTGTGGTGCTATCGTCGGTGCCCTCTCAGCCCTAGGACTAGTTATTGGCCGGGAGAGGAAGGAAGATATAGAAGTCTATAAAGCAATAATGGAACCCTCACAAGAGATATGCAACAGGTTTAGAGAGGAACTAAAGAAGCAATTTGGGTTTGACGGAGAGCTGGAGAGTACTTTATGTAAAGATATTCAACAGAAAATTTATGGCAAGTTCTTTAAGATGTGGACTCCGGAGGGAATACAAGAGTTTTATGATGCTGGTGGTCATAGTAAGACGATAGGCTGCCCTATAGTGTGCGGAATAGCGGCCCAACTTGCTGCCGAGAAGATATTAAATCTTATATAAATACGGTCTCGGCCTTAGAGAAGGTACCAATAAGCGGAAGTAGTTCAGCGGTAGAACGCCTCCTTGCCAAGGAGGAAGTCGCGAGTTCAAATCTCGTCTTCCGCTCCATTTAGATTTAAGCCGAAGTGGCGGAATGGGTAGACGCGACAGTCTCAAAAACTGTTGGGGGGCAACCTCCATGTCGGTTCGAGTCCGACCTTCGGCAGGTACCAACTGCCGAGTTGTGTAGTGGTAGCACAGGGGACTTTGGATCCTCTAGCCCAGGTTCGAATCCTGGCTCGGCAGCCACCCAGTAATGCAACCACACCAGCTCCCTTAGTACGAAGGCTTTTGGCACTGCAGGCTGATTTCAGGCACTTCCCCAGTATAAATTTGGTTAAGCTTATGTTATACTTGGAACCATAATTAGGCAAGAGGTTTCAAATAAGGTGAGTAATAAAACCAAAGTTGGCATAATCAATGTTACCGGCTATACCGGCGTTGAGCTGGCTCGACTGCTTTATCAGCATCCAGAAGTAGAGCTTGCTTCAGTCACCGGGCGAAGTGCTGCCGGGCAAGAGTTGAACAAGGTTTTCCCTCACCTGGCTAGCCTGAACCTGACCGTTGAAGCCAAGCTGGGGGAGGTTGATTTTGTCTTCTCGGCTATGCCCCATAAGGAGAGCGCTAAAGAGGTCATACCACTACTCAACCGTAGCATCAAGGTCGTGGATATCAGCGCTGACTTCAGACTAAAGGATGCCACGGAATACCCTCTCTGGTATGGTTTTACTCACCCGGCACCGCAATTGCTGCAACAGGCAGTGTATGGTCTAACCGAACTATACCGGACTCAGGTCGCCTCAGCCCAACTGGTGGCTAACCCGGGCTGCTACCCCACTGGAGCTATTCTGGCTTTGGCTCCAGCGGTTAAGGAAGGACTGATTGAGGCTGACATTGTTATTGACAGCAAGTCCGGTGTATCCGGGGCGGGCAGAACTGTCAGCCAAGAGACTCACTTTTCTGAAGCCAATGAAGATGTCACCGCCTATGCCTTGGAGGGGCACCGACACCTGCCTGAGATTATTCAGGAGTTAAAGCGGCTTGGTTCAGCATCGCCTTCGGTAACCTTTGTTCCCCATCTCCTCCCGATGACCAGGGGAATACTGACTACCGCCTATGCCCTTCTGGTTCCGGGTAAAATTGCTTCGGGTAAAAAGGGAGAGGAAGAGCTGAAGAATCTCTATCTGGATTTCTATAAGGATGAGCCCTTTGTTAAGGTGGTAGAATCCCCACCCCACACCAAGCACACCTGGGGGAATAACTTCTGCCTCATTCACCCCACCATTGACCACCGAACCGCGAAGCTCATCGTTATCAGCTGCCTTGACAATCTAGTTAAAGGGGCTGCGGGGCAAGCCATCCAGAATATGAATCTTATGCTCGGTTTGCCCGAAGTAACCGGACTTGAGGCATTAGCGGTTTACCCGTGAGGTCTCCCTCTCCACCATCTCCTTATAGGCAGCCATCAGTCTTTTGGTGAGTTTGCCCGGTCTTCCCGAACCGATGGTTAGGCTCTTTCCCTCATTGTCCCTGACCTCAACCAGCGGCATTATCTCCATCACCGAATTGGTCAGAAAAGCCTCATCAAATTGCCCCAGGTCTTCTAACTTTACCTCGCCTTCCGTAACATTTACTCCAAGGCTATCAGCCAGCTCCATGACTACCTCACGGGTGATGCCGGGCAAGATGCCACTTTCCAAGGATGGAGTAACCAGACCAACGGAAGAGACAAAAAAGATATTGCTTGTGCTGCCCTCGGCAATAAACCCGTGCTCATTTAATAACAATGCTTCATCCAGCCCAGACGCTTCAGCTTCCATCCTCGCCAGAACACTAAGCAGGTAATTTGCTGATTTAAGTCTGGATAGAGGTGATTGGCTATACCGGCGAAAGGACGCTACCCCGGCTTTAAAACCCTTATTGTATCTTTGTGCTGATAGCGCCTGATAACTAGTTGCGGTCACCAACACCGTGGGCGCAACGTTAGTGCCAGAGCCGGGAAAAGAGTCTACTTCACCCCTAGAGACAGTAAGCCTCAGGCGAGCATCTAGCAGACCGTTAGCCTTTAGGGTATCGTAGCACGCCTTACTAAGGTCAATTTCAGCCAGCTGGGAACTCAAGCCAATAACCACCGCCGAGTTCAGTAGACGTTTCAGGTGACGCTCCAAGAGAAAAATTTTCCCGTGATAGGCGCGCATGGTCTCAAACAATCCATAGCCGTAGAGGAAACCATGGTCAAACACCGATACCCGTGCTTGAGAGCGCGGTATGAGCGAACCATTCAGGTAAACAAACTCCTCCATTGTCCCTATCCCTATTTTGGTGACCTGGGTAAGCGCAGAAAGTTGGCTAATATATCATAGCCTCTATCGGTCAGGATGGATTCCGGGTGAAACTGGATTCCCTCGACTACATCCTCCCTGTTTCTAACTCCCATAATCTCCCCTTCCTCGGTTCTGGCGGAAACCTCAAGAGAAGCCGGCAGCGTTTCGGCATCTATGACCAGAGAGTGATAGCGTCCTCCCACCAGAGGGGACGCCAGACCTTCAAAGATAGTTTCACCATCGTGGAGAACAAGAGAGGTCTTACCATGTACCGGGACTTTAGCTCGTTTAATTATACCACCATAGGCATAGCCGATGCACTGGTGTCCCAAACATACTCCTAGAATGGGCGTCTTCCCTCGGAAGTAACGCACGGCATCATTGGAAATTCCTGCCTCTAAAGGAGTACCGGGACCAGGCGAGATTATGATGTGAGTCGGTGCCATAACTTCAATTTGCTCTAGAGTTAAGCAATCGTTACGATAAACCACCGGCTCCCAGCCCAGCTCCCCCAGATACTGGACCAGGTTATAAACAAACGAATCATAGTTATCTATAATCAGAATCACTGTGTTACCACCACGACTTGAGGCGACAGTTTAAGCGCCTGAACCAGCGCTTTGGCTTTGTCCAGTGTCTCCTCATATTCCGCCTCTGGTTCTGAATCATAGACGATGCCACCCCCGACCTGAAAGTAAGCCCTCCCCTCTTTAACCAGAAAAGTACGGATAACGATGTTTAAGTCCATTTCACCACTAAAGCTGAGGTAGCCAATTGAGCCAGTATAAACGCTCCTTTTGGTGGGCTCCAGCTCATCAATAATCTCCATTGCCCGTACCTTCGGGGCACCGGTTATGGAACCACCGGGGAAGGTAGCTTTGAGCAGGTCGATTCGGCTTTTACCTGGGCACAATCTGCCCTTCACTGTAGAGGTCAGATGGAAGACAGTTGGATAGGTCTCCAGAATAGCTAACTCGGCGACCCTTACCGTTCCATAGCGACACACCCGCCCCAGGTCGTTCCGCTCCAGGTCAACAATCATAACATTCTCCGCCCTGTCTTTAATGCTGGACAATAACTCGTCAGCCAAGGCTCTGTCCTCAGCGGCTGATTTACCCCGCGGTCGTGTCCCCTTGATAGGGCGGGTCTCCACCCAATCACCCTGAACCTTGAGAAATCTTTCCGGCGAAGCACCAACAATACTCACCCCATCAAAGTTAAGATAGCTGGCAAAGGGGGCGGGATTGATTTGGCGCAATCTTTGGTAGAGCTCATAGGGTGGAATACTTAAATCAGCTTCAAACCTCTGGGACAGGTTTACCTGAAAGATATCCCCTGCCCGTATGTATTCTCTAGCCGTTTCCACAGCCCTAAGGTATTCCTCGTGGGAAAAATTTGATTTAAGCACAATTTCTTCTTCTATGGAAGTTAAACGCAGCTCCTCAGCAATAGAAGTTAAGCGGTTATTCAGCGTCCGGCTCTTCGCCTCGCTGAGTTTTTCTTCCGCTCTCTGCTTTCTTTTCCTCTCCTCCAGCTCAGGAAATCCAGTGGATACCAGATATGTCCTCCCTTCCAAATGGTCAAAGGCAACAATGGTATCGTAGAAAGCTAAATAGCATTGGGGAAGACTCAAATCATCAACCGTAGTGGAAGGTAGACGCTCAATGAAATGGCACAAATCATAACTGAAATAACCGACTGCCCCGCCAACAAAAGGAATATCAGCCGGGCACTCATCCAGAGAATAGACCGCCAGTAATTCACCAACCACATCAAAAGGATTACTCCGCCTTCTTTCTTCCATCCCGTCTCTAATAAGTGAGACTTCTTCACCCCGGCTCCGCAGCACCAGAAAAGGGTCACTGCCTATGAAGGAGTAACGCCCTAGCCTGCCCGGGTCCATGCCACTATCCAGAAAGAAACTGAAAGGGCGATTCTTAAATATCTGAAAGAATTGCGGAGCATCAAGCGGGGTATCTATTTCCTCAACTAATGGATACCGTTTCATCGTCTTCAATGCTGAATAGAGTCATCATTGATTATATACCTAACTTTATAAAATAGGAATTCCCGTGGGCATTGTCTCTTTGCCCTAGCTCTGTTATGCTTTAAGGCAATGAGAGAAATTGGGAACCATGCCGAGATAATAGACAGCAATAATCGGTTTCGCCGTATTGATTACATCAAGATTACCATTTTTGGTTTTGCCCTGGCTGCCCTCTGGGGTAGTTTACACAGCATTATTCTGCAGGTACGACTGCTGGACTTTGTTGCTGAGTCACAACTGAACACCTATCTCGGGCTGCTTACCGGTACTGGTTTAATCCTGGCGATAGCCGTCCAGCCGATAGCTGGGGCGATTAGTGACCGCTCCAGCTTTAGTTGGGGACGCCGGCGACCTTACCTTATACTGGGCACTATAGCCGCTATTCTGTTTCTTCCCGGAATAGGCTTCTTCGGGAGCTACGCTGCCATTTTCATCATCTATTGCCTATTACAGATCAGTGGTAATACGGCTCAGGGGCCATATCAGGCATTTATTCCCGACCTGGTACCTGAAGGGAAGAGGGGACTAGCCTCGGGAGTGAAGAGCCTGCTTGAGATAGTAGGTGGAATTGCCTTGCTGCGTCTGATAGGTCCTTTTATGGACAATTATTCTGCTGGTGAAGGAAGTTCGTGGCTATGGTTGACTCTGGGAATACTGGCTATTGTCTTGCTGGGAGCCATGATTGCCACCACCCTGACGGTTAAGGAGCATCCTATCCCCAGCGCCCCCAAGTTACCGCTATTACCAACGCTATATGGAAGCTTTAAGATTGATGTTAAGGCAAACCGTGATTTTATCTGGTTCCTACTATCTCGACTGCTTATCCTTATGGCATTTGCTACTATACAGAGATTTGCCTTTTACTTTCTCAAGTACTTTATTGGCATTGCCAATCCAGCAGCAGTAACTGCCGACCTTCTTATTGTAGTCGGCATTAGCATGATAGTTGCCGTTTATCCAGCGGGGCGTCTATCAGATAGAATGGGACGCCGACCAGTGGTAGTCTTTTCTGGACTCCTTAGCGCTTTCGGGATTCTGGGGCTATTTTTCTCCCCCAGTTACCAATATATAATGTTTGCTGGCGCCATTCTTGGAATCGCTGCTGGCGCTTTTATGAGTTCTAACTGGGCTTTAGCCACCGATTTAGTGCCTAAGGGTGAGGAAGCACGATACCTTGGTCTGACCAATCTAGCTACAGCTGGTGGTGCTGCCCTAGCTCTGTTTGTCATCGGACCTATAATTGATACCTTTAACGCATTTAGCTTTGGTCTAGGCTATAAAATTATGCTCGGGGCTTGCTTTACTTATTTCATTGCTGGTTCGGCGCTGCTCATGAAAATCAAGGGACAAAATTAGCCAAAATAGGGTAATACCACTTTCCACCCAAAAACAGCGAGCGCTATAAAAGCCACATATAATATTGTTCTCCCCACCCAGCAGACAAGGATAAACTTCCATAAGGGAAAGCGGAGGACACCGGCTGCCAGACCAACCAGGTCAAAGAAGAGGGGCACCAGCGCAAAAAGAAATATGGCTAAGGTTCCCCAACGCCTTACCCAATTTACCAACCTCTTATACAGCTGGCTATTCTGCACAATGCCGCTCCCACTGTAGCCAGCCATATAACCCACCATCTCACCGATAGCTGCCCCGGCACCACCAGCCAGTCCTGTCATAGCTGGACCAACCAGCCCAGTAACCGGGTATAAAACAATGCCCAAACCAGAAAGTATCGGCAAAACTAAACCAGGTAGGAGAATAGAGCCATTTCCAATCAGGCTAATCAAAAAAGCACCGAGATAACCGTAGCCTCTCAATTGAGCAACTACATCTGGGTTCCGCCCATAGAAGAAGAGGACAACACTAATGGCTATAACAAGGAGTAAAGCCAAAAGAGGAATAATTTTCTTCCTTATCTGTTCCCTTTTCCTCACCCCACCCGACTCCTCATAACCAATTATTTTACTCATCTCTAGTATTGTAGCCCATTGCGAACCAATGTATTGCCTGCTGGCTCTGTCTCTGCTATACTTAGCCAGTGTGCCCCCATCGTCTAGAGGCCTAGGACACCGGCCTTTCAAGCCGGCAACAGCGATTCGAATTCGCTTGGGGGCATTCTAATTCATCCAGAGCAGAGATTGCAAACGACCCTGAGCTATC
Source organism: Dehalococcoidales bacterium (assembly GCA_046760985.1). Taxonomy (GTDB): domain Bacteria; phylum Chloroflexota; class Dehalococcoidia; order Dehalococcoidales; family RBG-16-60-22; genus JBHIFE01. The sequence continues at coordinate 8,930 of JBHIFE010000017.1, read as the reverse complement.
CACAGGTACACCTCATCAGCATATATCTTTCCTTCTTCACCTGCTGTTACAGTTGACTACAACAGCCAACACATCTACAATGGCATTAGGAGAACCAGTTGGCTTTGAGCAGAAAAGGTGCCTACGACAAGGCAGTGCGTCGGGCGGTAGCGGTGGTGAACTCCAGCGCGAACCCAAAAGAAAAGCTTGATATTATCGTCAGAAGCACAGCCAGACCGATGAAGGCTGGCGCCTCACTGGTACTCCTTGACTCCAATAGAAAAAAGCTGATTCACAGTTCCTCCTGGGGACTGCCCCAGTTCTATTTGCGTAAAGGTATACTAGATGCCGACAAGAGCCTATCTGAAGTCATCAGTGGGCAGCCATTTGTCATAGCTGAGATAGGTAAGGATAGCCGCGTACAATATCCCGAAATAGCCGCTAAAGCCGGCATTACATTCATAATGGGCATACCGGTAATGCTTGGTGGTCAAGCTATAGGAAGCCTCAGGGTCTACACCAAGGAGCGCAACGAGTTCAGCCACCAGGATATCAATTTCGTGACCACCATGGCGAATCTGGCTGCTCTAGCTCTTAGCTGTAATCCACTGCCCCAAGAGAGTGGGGAGGCGGGGGCGAAAGAAACTCGAACCCTGGTTAAAACTGCCCCACTGCGCACGGTGCGGTCAGTGACCTTTGCCCACGCCAGTGAGAAGGAGTTTGCCCAAATACTTGACTTCTACAATATAGAGTGGGTATATGAACCCCGATCTTTCCCACTGAGGTGGCAGGGTGATAAAGTCACTGAAATGTTCACCCCAGACTTTTATCTCCCCGACCTTGACCTCTACATTGAGCTTACTACTCTCAAGCAGAGTTTGGTCACAGAGAAGAACCGCAAGTTGCGCCGTCTCAAGGAGCTTTACCCAGAAGTCAAGATAACCCTGCTTTACAAGAAAGATTATGACCGCTTGCTAGCCAAGTATGGCTGTGGTCCGCTGGCACAAACCCGAGCTCGTGGCATTAGTCGTGTGCTATATTCTGCCGCTGAAATTGATGAAAGGGTACGGGCGCTGGCAGGACAGCTATCAAAGGACTATGTTGACCGCCGTCCTATCCTGGTAGGAGTCCAGCGAGGTTTTCTCTGCTTCATGGCTGACTTAATTCGCCAGATAACAATTCCCATTGATTTAGACTTTATGGCTATTTCATACTACGGTGGCGACAATGACTCCGTAGTTAAGATAACCAAGGATATGGACCTCAATGTAGCCGGCAGGCATGTTATTATGGTGGAAGACATAGTTGACACAGGCATAACCCTCAATTATATCCTCAACCACCTGCGGGCTAAGGGACCAGCCAGCCTGTCAGTGTGCACACTATTGGATAGGCGAGTGCGTCGGATAGCAGATATTCCTCTTGACTATATAGGCTTTGAAGTGCCTGACGAGTTTGTGGTCGGTTACGGATTAGATTACCGAGAGGAGTACCGAAATCTCCCTTTTATTGGCATCCCCAGCATTGAGAAAAAGCCAAAGAGAAAGATTAGTCGCCAAAAGGGTTAAAAAAGCGCCCCAGGTAACCTTTTGCCTTCGCAATTTTCCACCTCACGACTTCCTTTGGGATTACTCCTACTCAGTTGCCCCTTGATGGTCTATCACTACTGCTTCAGTTACCTGGAGCATCACCACTATGCCACAGATTGCCCCGACTGTCAAGGTAATTGGTATTTCCAAAATTGTCGGTAGAGGGATTAAGGGATAAAATCCATTTTCCATGACCCTAAAAAACTGCATTTTTCTATCTTTTTTGACCAGCGGGAAGTATAGAAACTAGTACCTCAAATCTATCCACCGAGGGAATCACTTTTTCTCCAGCAAATTAGAATTTCCCCTTTAATTTTTGATAGGTCTCAGCCAAAGCTTCGGGCACTACTTTTATCTCAGATACTACAGGCATAAAGTTAGTATCCCCCTGCCACCGGGGGACAATATGGGTATGAAAATGGTCATCTATACCCGCTCCGGCTACCCTTCCCACATTTATGCCTATGTTGAAGCCACTAGGATTAAGTGTCTGCTTCAGAACCTTGATACTCCGGCTGACTATTTCAAAATGCTCGTGCCGCTCTTCTTTGGTTAGCTCCTCTAGGTTAGCTACGTGTCGGTAGGAGGCTACCATCAGATGACCCGGGTTGTAGGGATAGGCATTCAAAATGATAAAGTTTTTATCTCCCCGATACAAGATGTAGTTTTGAGCATCTTTATTTTGCCTTGGTTTTTCACACAAAATGCATCCCTCTGGTTTTTCCATCTGGATATATTGTATTCGCCATGGTGCCCAGATTTGCTCCATACCATTCTCCTTATTTGTCGCTGGTGCTATTTTAATCGGCTACCAACCAAGCGTCAATGAGTGGTCTTGTTGACCTTGTTACCGCCATACGGTAAGCTACATACCGTTTAGAGGAAAATGGCAATTATGGTAAAAGATAACAATCTCCAGATAGAGAGACTTCAATTAGGTTTCTTCGGCACCAATGCTTATGTGCTAACCTGCCAGCAAACCAAGGATAGTGTGCTGGTAGATGCCCCGTCTGAAGCGAGTAAAATTATGGAAAAATTAAAAGGCACTAGCCCCAGATACATATTGCTGACCCATAACCATATGGATCATATCGGTGCTCTTGCCGAGCTAAGGTCCAGGTTGAGAATTCCTCTAGCTACCCATGTTGCCGATGCTGGAAGTTTGTCGCCACTGCCAGAAATCCAGTTAAATGATGGCGATATAGTATCATTCGGAAATATCAGGCTTGAGGTATTACATACTCCCGGTCACACCCCGGGTAGCCTGTGTTTTAAGACGGGAAAATATTTGCTATCGGGAGATACTATCTTCCCTGGCGGTCCGGGTAAAACCGGGTCACCAGCTGCTTTACAGCAGATAATCAAATCCATAATCAGCAAGATTTTCGTCCTAGACGATGATACGCAAGTATATCCCGGACATGGCGATTCTACAGTATTAAAGAAAGAAAAAGACGAGTTTGCCATCTTCTCCTCCCGACCCCACCGCCCTAACCTTTGCGGGGATGTGCTCTGGCTTTCGTCCTGAGGAGAATTACCAGGTTATTTCCACCCGGTGGAAAGCCTCGGCTAACTCAAAATTCTCTCCCTCAGCCATCTGCTGAGCTCGCTGCCTCAACCAATTTTCAAGCTCCGGAGATGGATTATCCCCGACCTGGCTCTTATGGCAACGCAGTGCCGCCAGCTTAATATCAAAAGTATCGGTAATATCCGAGCGATAATTTATATCCTCTGGGGCTGCCCAGAGAAAAACTTCTTTAACCTTGTGAGGCTGAAGCCCTTCTTCCAGTAAATCCGGGTAAGCAAGATGGTCACGGGCATAGGGGAAAATGGCATCCAAGGTAACCTGTCCAGTAATTCGGTGGTCACGATGCCAGACATAGCGCCGGTAAGGGTCAGCAGTTACTATAATCTCAGGTCGGTACATTCTTATCAGGCGCACAATTTCCTTCCTGAACTCGGGGGTATCCTCCAAAGTTTGGTCTATATGGCGCAAAAATATGACCTCCCGCACCCCTAGCACCTTGGCAGCCGCCAGCTGTTCCTGTTCCCGAATCTTCGCCAGTTCCTCCGGCTTTAACTTAACCTTGGTAGTGCCTTTATCGCCATTGGTACACACCACATATACCACATCCTTCCCTTCCCTTACCCAGCGAGCCACCGTGCCAGCGACACCGAATTCAGCATCGTCCGGATGCGGAGTAACCACCATTACCTGAGCTTGCTTAACTGTCATACCAATCTCCTTAGCTTGAGATACTATCTGAAATTGTATAACATCAATTTAGTTGATACAATCGTAAATTGAGGACTATCTAAAGATGGGCAGTTCCCCTTATATTATCAGAAACTATCACCCTTCGGATTTTGAGGATTATGTCAAATTCATCACCGAGGTGGAAAAACTGGAGCCGACTGGACGTTGCTGCTCACCTCAGGTCATCAGTGAGAGCTTACAAAGACCAAATTACTCCCCGGAACAAAACCTGTTTATTGTTGAAATAGCTGGGAAAACGGTCAGCTTCATGAATGTCATTCCAGAAATGAATATCAGGCGAGTTATTCTTGATTGCCTGGTGCACCCGGAGCATCGGAGAAAAGGCTTGGCTAAGAGACTGCTTGGTCATGCCATCCACCGGGCTAAAAAACTAAAGGCAAAAGTAATCCAGGTAAATATAAGGCAGGACAATGTAGTTGCCAAGAGAGTACTACCCAAGCTGGGCTTCACGGTTTGCCGTCGGTTCCTTGAAATAAGGCGGTCACTTTCTGACCTGCCGGATACGGCTCATAATATTTACTCGTGCCGCCATCTGCAACCTGGCGAGGAGGACAAACTTACCCAAATTCAGAACCGCTGCTTTGCCGGTACCTGGGGATACAATCCCAATACCACCGAAGAAATAGCCTACTATGCTAACCTGAGCCACCGTTCGCCACAGGATATAGTCCTAATCTGTGAGGGAGATAAGCCCGTTGGTTACTGCTGGACGGAGATAAACCGTGAAGCAGTCAAAGGTGAGAGGAAAGGGCGTATCTTTATGCTTGGAGTCGACCCAGATTACCGGGGCAAAGGGATAGGTAAAATAGCACTACTGGCTGGATTATCCCGTCTCAAAAGTAAAGGCATACGAGTTGTTGAAGTGACCGTGGATAGCGAGAATGAGGTTGCCCGTGCCCTTTATCGGTCTGTCGGGTTCAAGCCTTGGACGAGCAGTTTGTGGTACGAGAAAACCATAGATTAGTGCTTTCGGGCAGAGTAATTTGCCAGCACGCTTCTGCATTCCCTTGCCAATGACTCAGCGATACTTGACCAGCTAAATCTGGCTATTGATGCCCGCATTGAATTAATAGACTCGGCACTAACCCCCGGCTTGGAGAGCAGAAGCGCTATTTTTTGTGCTAGACGACGGGGAGTATTATCTGCCACTACATACCCGGTATCACCTTGGCGAATGACACTTCGGGCACCACCGACATCAGTAGCCACTACCGGAGTCCCGCAAGCCAGTGATTCCAGCACCACCAGCCCGAAGCTTTCGTAATACGAGGGAACAACGCAGACGTCAGCAGCACTGTAAAAGAGAGGTAGTTCCTCCTGTTTCTTCAAGCCGAGGAAAGTAACCGAGTCCGGTATCTGTAGTTCCCGGGATAGTCTCTGAAGTCGTCCTATTTCGTGTTGACTATTTCCGTCACCACCGATTACCAAAAGCTGGAGCCTTTGTTTATTTTTGAGATAGGTCATCGCCATCAGCAATCTATCTATCCCCTTTAATGGCTCAATCCTACCGACAAACAAAATGTTCTTACCATTACTTCCGAAGCCTAGTTTTTGTCTTGCTTTCTCCTTATCCATAGGCTGGAATAGCTCCAGGCTCACGCCACAGGGAATTACCCTAACAGTCTCCGGCAAAGCACCGTAGTACCAAATGAGGTCTCTTTTCTCCTTCTCCGTAGCAGCAATAATGCGCTGGCAATTCCTGACCAAGTATCTTTCCGTCTCAATACGAAGCTCAGGCTCGTCTTCACCAATGCCAATGGCATTCTTAACCGCGCCAAGCGTGTGAAACATTATTATATGAGGAACACTCCAGCAGCTCTGTAGAAATCTCCCCACCCAAGCCGACAGCCAGTAATGACTGTAAACCAAATCATACTGGAGGCGGTTGTGTTTCCTGAAATGCTCCAGTTGACAGGCGAAGTCAGGAAGATGAGGATAGACAGCTAGCTTATGCATCTCCCCGTTCTCTCCCGCCTTAAGGTGAATAAGTCGAGCATTCTGTCCCAGCTCATAAATCTGCTTATCTCTGGGGTCGTGAACCCGGGTATAAACATCAACTAAATGCCCACACTTGCCTAATTCACGGGCAAGTTCCCGAACGTAAACGCTCATACCGCCGGTATCTTTTGCCCCCAGCTTCCCCACCGGGCAACTGTGAGCACTGAGCATGGCTATTCTCAATCGCCCGTCTCTATTCAAAATTCTCCTCTAGTAGCCGCTACTTCTTGATAGTTATCTGACAATTATATAGCGGGATTTCTTTACCACCCAAGTGGTATTTATACGCCTCGGCTCCTTTCAGAAAGTCAAACCTTTTCCTGCCCTTCCCAATGCTATCCTTAATACAGAGAGCTTTAGAAAGTAAGCCTACGCTTAAGGAGCGGTATTGAGGGTCATAGCCGCTATTATACAGATACACGCCGTCATTATAGTCAAAGCAGGTAACCATGGCTACTGGTAGCGTCCCCAACTCAAGAATGCCAAGCTTCAGGAGTTTGACCTCAGCCATGGTCTCCGTCATAGCCCTGAAGAAAGATTCCCTCCGCTCCGTCATGAAAACTGCCTTATCTTGTCGACTCCCGGAAAACAATTTTAAAAAAGTATCCATAACATCGTGAACTGCCGCCTTGTCCTCAATAACGTGGTAATCTATATTGCCCATCTCCTCCAATCGTCTTAATTTGCGCCTTATTTCACGCCGCTGCTTCCCGGTCAATATGCCAAGATACTCATCCCAGGTAGAAGGCAAATCTAGCTCTACCGAAACTCCGGCTCCATGACAGGAAACCTCACACCCCTGGTTTCGTGCCACACCTACCAGATGAGTAATAACAGTAGAGTCAGGTCTCAGCGACCTCAAGTCAAGGTAATTAATACCCCTCTGCCTCAAATCATCAAGCAGGGCATCGAAGAAATGACCTTCCATTCCCGGGGCGGCAACAAAGTCCATATAGTCGCAAACATCGGTACCGCCAATAAAGAAAGCCTTTTCCCCTTTCAACTGAAGCGGGGCGATACCAATAATATCTGATTGTTTTCTGACCGCACCTAAATGCAGCTCCGCTTTAGGCTGAAACTGTCGCCACCAAACTTCCAACCAAGGAGGTAAAACAAAGACTGAGCCCCACTTCAAACAATGGGTTAAATTTATCCAGTATGAAGTGAGGCTAGCAAAACTCTCTTGAGTAACGGTATAGGTCATAATTACCTATTCTTACGTCTGACCTCTAAGGTTAGCTTCTTTAGTCCTAAAATTATTACATCCTCGCCCGCCGGTATGTCTTCATCAACTGATTTTGCCTTCCACAATTCGCCTTCAACTCGGATAATTCCAAACGGTGTCAGTGGTTCTACCACCTTACCTTCCATACCTATCATCCCTTCTGAGCCGGTAACTTGCTCCTTATGAAAGCTGGGAATAATCACCTTATGGACTATGAAAGCAACAGCGCCGAGCAGTAACCCGATAACAATCATAATTGATAACGGGATTTTTATTTTGAGAAACCACAGCACCAATAGCACCAAAACTACTGCCGCTACTTCGTCCAGTAATAATACCCCTATTGTGAGCCAGTCTTTAATGGTTCCTTTTTTCATATACTCCTTATCACCTTACACCAATCTCTCCCCTTTTGACAATCCCAGATGCTAAATAGCGCTCACAATTTCTTAAGTCTAACCAGTGCCGCTTCAATGCGCTTCAGGCATCGTTCCTTCCCCAGCACTGCCATAGTTTGGAATAATGGGGGCGCTGCCGTCCGTCCGGTAACTGCTACCCTCAGTGTACCAAAGAGCTGACCAGTCTTTAGTCCCAGCTCCTCAGCCAGAGGTCTGAGCACCGCCTCCAGAGATTCGGCATCAAATACCGGCAACTTACTTAATTTTTGTTGCCCTACCTCCAATGCTTTAATAGCCGACTCTAGGCTCGTATTCTGGCTAATCAACAGACTAGGGTCATAATTAAGCTCAGTGACAAAGAAAAACTGAGCCAGCTCAACTACCTCAGCTAAGGTTCTGGCTCGCTCCTGAATAAGCGGCATAATCTGCCTGACATAGCTATTAGATAGTGGTCGCTTTACCTCAGGCGGTAAGCCCTTATCCAAAAAAGGGAGAGCCCGCTGCGCAAAATCCTCCAGACTCAAGCTACGGATATATACCCCGTTCATCCAGTTGAGCTTATCCCGATTAAAGATGGCTGCCGTGCGGCTAATCCGCTCCAGGGAAAAGTTACTTATAAGCTCCTGCCGGGACAGAATCTCGGTTTTATCATCCAGAGACCAGCCAAGCAAAGCCAGGAAGTTGACCATTGTCTCGGGTAAATAGCCCTGCTCATGATACTCGGTTATAGACACTGCCCCGTGCCGCTTGCTCAATTTAGCCCGGTCAGCGCCGAGTATCATCGGCAGATGAGCAAACTGTGGTGGTGTCAAGTCCAAAGCCTGATAGAGAAGGCAGTGGCGGGGAGTGCTGGCTAGCCATTCTTCAGCCCGAAGCACATGACTAATCTCCATTGAGTGGTCATCAACGACATTGGCAAGGTGATAGGTAGGATATCCATCTGACTTAAGCAGGACAAAATCATCAATGGTATTATTCTCAAATACTACCTCACCCCAGATTAGGTCGTGAAACCGGGTCTGCCCCTCAAGCGGCGTCTTGAAACGCACCACCGGGGTGACACCTTCGGCTTCCTTTTGCCGTCGCTCTTCGGCACTCAGGTCACGGCAACGCCGGTCATAGCCCGGTGGCTGTTTGCGTCTGACCTGCTCCGCCCGCATCTGCTCCAGGCGCCGGGGGGAACAGTAGCAATAATAAGCATCACCCTGCGAGATCAGTCGCTCGGCTGCCTTTCGGTATAATTCTAGGCGCTCTGATTGAAAATAGGGACTATATTTACCCCCCACCTCGGGTCCCTCATCCCAGTCCAGCCCCAGCCAGCGCAAGCCGTCAAGAATAGCCGTCACCGCCCCCTTAATCTTTCGGGTAACATCGGTATCCTCAATGCGGACAATGAAGCTGCCTCCCTCATGTCGGGCAAAGAGCCAGTTAAACAAGGCCGTCCGGATATTACCCACATGAGG
>JBHIFE010000016.1:0-18808 GCA_046760985.1 Dehalococcoidales bacterium | reverse complement strand
GTAGCAGATAGCTTCAGGAAAATTCTGGTAGATGTATTGAGTGAAACGGCTAAGAAAGTAATCTGGCCTTCTTAAAGTAACGGCGGTTTAAGAGGGGCGAAGCCCTGGGGGGGAAATCCCCCTGAGTCCCCCTTTGCCAAAGGGGGAGTCTCCCTTTCTTAAAGGGAGAGTGAGAGGGATTTAATTAAGGGGATAAAGGGGATAGGGTTACCTAATAAAACCTGATAAAATAAAGAGAGGGGTGGTGAGATGAAAGATTTAGTCAAGCTTTATGCCCGTCCCAAACTCAATTCGCCGAATATGCTGGCTGCCTGGCCCGGTGTGGGCAATGTCGCCATGATAGTGGCTAGCTACCTTGGGAAGAAGCTGGGTTTTAAGGAACTGGGAGTGATTGAGGCGTCCCACTTCTTCGACCCCATCGGGGTACTGGTTAAAGGCAATGTAGTTGAGGCACCGCAGTTCCCCAAGAGCAAATTCTACTACTGGAAAAATAAGGGTGGGGGAAGTGATATAGTATTATTCATCGGTGAGGACCAGCCAGCGGCTAAGGGATACGAGCTGGCTAATTGTGTCCTTGATGTTGGGCTAAGGTTCCAGGTCAAGAGAGTATATACCTGTGCTGCGGCGATGACCCGTATCCACCATACTGAGTCGCCCAGAGTCTTGGGGGTAGCTACCAGCCAGCCGGCGGCTGAGGAATTAAAGAAATATGACTTGACACAAGCCGGTAATCTGCAAATTGCCGGATTGAATGGATTACTGCTGGGTGTAGCCAAAGAGAGGGATATTGAAGGTATCTGCCTGCTGGGTGAGGTGCCGGTTTATGCTACCCGAATACAGAATCCAATAGCGGCTCTGGCGGTGCTTAAGGTTCTGACTACAATGCTAGATATTGAAATTGATCTGGCTGAGCTGGCACAACTAGCCGGGGAGGCAAAAGAGAGAATGAAGCAGGTGGCAGCTCAGGCGATGGGAGAGTATATTGACTACTTTACTGAACCTATATGGGAACGTGGGGAGGAAGAAGAGGAAGAGTAAGCGGGGGTAAGCCTACACTGGTTAGAGGTAGAGAATGATTATTGGCAATAAGATTAGGCTTCGTGATAAAAGGTTGTCTGATGCCCGAGACGATTACCGATGGCAAAAAGACCCTGACCTAGTTCGGTTTGATGCTGTGCCATTGTTAACTACTTCTTTTTCGCAGTATCTATTGGACTACACTAGCGAGTTGCGCTACTATCCCGTCTCATTGCGACGCCCTTTCGCTATAGAAACTCTTGATGGTAAGCATATCGGCAATTGCGTATACTATAACATTAATGAGACTAAAGGCGAAGCTGAGCTAGGCATTTTGATTGGTGACCGCGACTACTGGGACAAGGGATATGGTACTGATGCTGTAGCTACCCTGGTCAACCATATTTTTCTTCAGACAAATCTCAGGCGACTCTATTTGAAGACCCTATATTGGAACCAACGGGCGCAGAAATGCTTTGCCAAATGCGGTTTTATGCCATATGGGCACTTGGTCAAGGATGGGTATGATTTCGTACTTATGGAGCTCCACCGTAAACAATGGGAAAAGCAAACGGAAAAAAGATAAAATGGAAAACGAACTATGTTAGCTTCTAGCTGGCACGGTAACAATAGCCTTACCGGTTACTGTCTTTTCCCCCTTGGCATTCTCCGCCCAGATATTACACTCAATATAGTGTTTCCCGTCTTCAATATACTTCTCGCTTACTTTTCCCCGGCAGGTGATAGCCTCACCGGGGAAATTCATACCCCGGTAATTGCAGGTCAGTTTGCTGAGAGTACCCTGTTCTCCCATCCAATCAGTGATTAACTGCCCCAGAAAGCTGGCTACCAGTTGACCGTGGACGATAACGCCGGGTAGCCCCTTGCTTTGGGCAAAATCCTTATCATAATGAATGGCATAGTAATCACCGGATGCCCCAGCCCACATCACCAGTTGGCGAGTGGTTGACTGTTTGACTAGGGGAGGGATTTCACTGTCTACCGTTACATCTTCATAGTAAACTTGCTCAGCCATACTTTGCCCTCTCCGTCTCATAGCCAATCATTGTCTGCTGGCATTTAGCTACCAGCTTGCCCCTCTGATTTCTGTAGCTCAAGTCAAAGGTGACAAAGGTCATCTTACCGCTTCTTCTGCCCAGCCGCTCACGAATATTAGCAATCCTGACGGTAACTGCTATTTTATCACCGGGTCTTGTTGGTTGATAGCACTCAAGCTCAGTGGAACCATGGAGTAAGCCTTTAGGAAATATCTGGGTTAATAGCTGTCCAAATTGTTCACCACCGATAGCCACAATAAATGTTGGGGGAGCAATAATGCCACCATACTGGCTTTGCTTGGCATATTCCTCATCCTGCCACAGGGGATTGGGGTCATCTATTGCCTGGGCAAACCTCCGTATCATCCCTTTCTCAACCTCATATACCCCAAGTTCCCGTTCCACCCCAAGTTTGTCCTTGAACTCATCAGTAATCGGCGAATTTTCAGCCATTTATCCCCTCTGCTTGAATAATAAGAAAGTTTATCTTGATTTTACTGGCAACGTCAAGGGAGACCGGTGTTTTGAGACTTGTTTATTGACCTCACCCGCTTTAGATTTGTTGGTAACCCCATCCCCCCTTTATCCCCCTCCCCTTGAGGAAGGGAAGGGGGATAGGTTGCTAAACAATCTGTAGCCTTTTTCCCTTGACGGCTGACCTGGGCTAGGCTACAGTTTATTTGGGTAGGAAGGAAACCATGAGCTTAGCCGATAGATGGGCTGAATTTATATACCGGGTCGCCACGACTAGGAGTAAGCTTAGTATTGTGCTAACCCCGGTGGGACTGACTTTCTGGTTTAGCTTGAGTGTGCTACTTGTTTTTGTCTCACTGTGGCTGGATAAGTTCCTGCCAGCGCGGTTGCCCCTTTCAATACCAATTAATATATTCTTATCGGTGCTACTACTGGTAATTGGAGCTACCATATGTCTCTGGACAGTTTACAGCTTTGTTAGGGCTAGGGGTAGTCCAGTTCCCATTAACCCGCCCCGGAGGCTAGTTACTACCGGGCTCTACTCACGGGTTAGAAATCCAATGGTTCTGGGCTGGATTATAATGCTGTTCGGGGTAGGATTGCTGCTGAACTCAATTTCATTGATTTTTATCTTTACTCCACTCTTTCTCCTGTTAAACATTCTCTACCTTAAGACCATAGAGGAAAAGGAGATGGAGAAGAAGTTTGGGCAGGAATACCTTAAATACAAGGAAAGTGTGCCCATGTTCATCCCGAGGTTTCGCCGGAGATGATGAAAAAGATGAATAATCCGCTGATAGAATGGCTGGGAGACAGGGTTAGAATCCTTGACCAGACGAGGCTTCCTCAGGAGGAAGTTTACTTAGAGCTCGGTGATTACCGGAGTATAGCCTCAGCCATCGCAGAATTGAAAATCAGGGGAGCGCCGGCTATTGGAGTAGTTGCTGCTTATGCAATAGCTTTAGGCGCTCTAAAAATTGAATCTGTAGAGAGGAGCCAATTTTTGGAGAAACTCCGAGGTATTATCAGCACCATTGCTGCCACCAGACCCACCGCCAGAAACCTTTTCCAGGCTATTGACCGCATGCAGCAAGTCGCCGAAGCTGGTGGGGATGTAGAGCAGATTAAAGCAGCACTGGTTGACGAAGCGGTCAAGATACACGCTGAAGAGGTTGAGGCAACCCGTAAGCTGAGTCAGTTTGGCGCCAAGCTAATCAAGGACGGCTTTACCATCCTGACCCATTGCAATACCGGACCGCTGGCTACCGGTGGCTACGGTACTGCCCTCGGCGTAATTATACAGGCAAAGGAGCAGGGCAAGAGAATAAAGGTCCTGGTTACTGAGACCCGCCCTATGCTTCAGGGGGCACGGCTCACTACCTGGGAGCTAAAGAAGGCAGGCATCCCGGTTACCCTTATCACCGACTCCATGGCGGGCTACTTTATGAGTCGGGGTGAGATTAATTGCGTTATTGTCGGGGCTGACCGTATTGCTGCCAATGGTGATACCGCCAACAAGATTGGCACCTATACCTTAGCGGTGCTGGCTAAGGAAAATAACGTTCCCTTTTATGTCGCTGCTCCCACCACCACCATTGACCCCTCCCTTTTTGCCGGTAATGAAATTGTTATTGAGCAGAGGCGCAAGGAAGAAGTAACTCATATCCAGGGGGTATGCATTGCCCCTGAATGTGAGGTGGCTAACCCCGCCTTTGACGTTACACCACAACGCTACATATCCGCCATCATCACCGAAAAGGGTATAATAAGAAAGCCGTATTATGAGGGGATTAGAGAGTTGCTTTTCGGTTAAATAAAAAAGCGGTCCCTGCGAGTGACTAGCTTATAGCTAGTTTATGCCACCTTCCGGTGACACACTTAACGCAGGACTTACCCGCTAGATTTAGGCTAACATACTGTAAAATATTTGTAAATACTTTTTTGACATCAGATTTGACACAAATTACTGAATAGGAGGCACCTAATGCCACAGGCGAAAATTGCAGTTATTGGGGGTACCCGTCTTTATGATATTGAGGGGATGACCGATATTGAAGAGGTTGATATAAATACACCGTTTGGCAAGCCGAGTGATACCATAACCATCGGCAGGCTGGAGGGGGTCAAGGCTGCCTTTCTTCCCCGGCATGGGAGGGGGCACCGCTTCCCTCCGACCGATGTTCCCATGAGAGCCAACACCTATGCCCTGAAATCGCTGGGGGTGGAGCATATCATCGGTATTAACTCGGTGGGTAGTCTTAAAGAAGAACTTAAGCCCGGCGACCTGGTTATCCCTAACCAGCTCATTGACCGCACCCGGAGCCGGGTCAACACCTTTTTCCGGGAAAGCATTGCCATCCATATTCCGTTTGCTGAACCTTTCTGCCCCATCTTGAGCCAGATTGTATTTCAGGCAGCCCAGGAGGTAGGTGCCACTGTTCATAAGGGTGGTACCTATGTGGTTATGGAGGGTCCTGCCTTTTCCACCAAAGCGGAATCATTCCTTTATCGCTCGTGGGGGGCAGATGTCATTGGTATGACAGCCCTACCTGAAGCCAAGCTGGCTCGGGAGGCGGAAATCTGCTACGCTATTATTGCCTGCGTTACTGATTATGATTGCTGGCATGAGCGACATGAGCCAGTCACCGCGGAAATGATCCTGAATGTGCAGCGCCAAAACATTGATACTGCCAAGAAAATCATCAAGCTGGCTCTGGGTAAAATACCGGAAAAGCGGGACTGTGAATGTGCTACGGCGCTAAAGACAGCTTTTGTTACCGCTCCAGAAATGATACCAGCCGAACAAAGGAAGAAACTCAATCTGTTAATCGGCAAATATTTAAGTTAAGGAGACAAGCAAATAGTGCCCTATAAAGAATTTGGCTGCCTGCCGACGCTTATTGGCAGTATGCCCCAGACTGACCCGCAAGAGGCGTGCTCACAGATTATCCATTATCTTAAGGACATCCCGGCTTGGCCTCAGTTGCCCAAGCGGTCTTTTCTGGAGAATATGTATGTCCAGTTTAGCCAGGGCTTCCCCGGGGTGGTGGTCAAGGGAGATAGAATCTTTATAGACCGCTCTCAAGACCTGGATAAGCCTCTGGAGGAGCTCTATACTGCCTATTTGGCAAACGACATTGATAAATATCCTATCAGTCAGGAGAATGCCGCCGGACTCTATAGTTTTCTGGCTATGCCCAACCTGTCACCTCTGGCAGTTAAAGGGCAGATAACCGGACCGGTTACCTGGGGACTGACGGTAACCGATGATACTGGCAAAGGTATTTTATATGATGATATTCTGGGTGACGCTGTGCCTAGATTGCTCAGGCTAAAGGCAGCCTGGCAGGAAAAGGAGTTAAGGCAAGTCTGCCGAGACACTATCATCTTCATTGATGAACCGTATATGTCTGCTTTTGGCTCGGTTTCGGTAATGCTGTCCCGGGAGAAGGTTATCAGCCTGCTGGAAGAGGTCATTGGTGGCATTGACGGGATAAAAGGAGTCCACTGCTGCGGCAATACCGACTGGTCAATTTTGCTGGGTACCAGTGTTGATATTGTCAGCTTTGATACTTACAACTATGCTCAGTCGCTAAGTCTCTATCCCGCCGAAGTAAGAAGATTCCTGGATAGGGGAGGTACCATTGCCTGGGGGGTTGTCCCTAACGATGAAGATTCACTAGCTAAAGAATCAGTAGCCAGCCTCAAAGACCACCTGGAGGAGGCGATGGCACCCTTCACTCGAGAGGGTGTCCGCTTCAAACAACTGATAGAGCAGGGACTGCTTACTCCTAGTTGTGGACTGGCATCTCTAGCCAGTGGGGAGGCAGCCGCCCGGGCTCTGGAGTTGCTGGCCGAGCTATCTATAAAGATAAGAAAGCGCTATATGTAATTGAGTTGTTATTGTCAGAGGAGAAGTTGCTGATGGAATGTCAGGTTGAAGTCAATAAAGCCAACTGCTCCTGTACTTATGAGCCATGCTCCAGAAAGGGCAAGTGCTGTGAATGCATTACCTATCACCTGAATTATGACGAGCTTCCCGGCTGCGTATTTCCCCCTGAGGTAGAGAAGACATACGACCGCTCCTTTGCCCGGTTTGTTGATGTCTTTAAAGCCAGAAGTGGTGGGAAAAGTTAGCTTAGGTTATATTTACCGGCGATGAACAAGAGAAAAAGGGTAGCCAACCTTAAACATCGGCGTAAACGGAAGAAACTAAAGGAGAAAAGAAAGGCACAGCTACAGGCTGAGAAATAGCAAAAAGCCCTTGTTAAGGTAGGGGGTGGGGTTGATAAATAGCCTAGTCCAGCCTATGAAACAAGTTTATCTGCTCACTGGCAGACCGGGGACAGGAAAAACCAGCCTTATCAAACAGGCAGTGGCTGAGTTTAAAGGTGAGGCTGGTGGCTTCTACACTGAGGAAATACGAAGTCAGGGGACAAGACTCGGTTTCAAACTGGTTACCTTAGACGGTCAGGAAGCGATGCTGGCTCACATTAATGTTTATAGCCAATTCCGGGTCAGCAAGTATGGGGTTGATGTTGATAGCTTGGATCGGGTAGGTGTTTCTGCCCTCCATCGGGCAGCCAAGCAGCGTGATTTAATCATCATTGACGAGATCGGGAAAATGGAGCTATTTTCGGCTAGCTTCCGAGAGGCTGTCTTCCAGATAATTGCCAGCGGGAAGAGAGTTCTGGGAACAATAATGTTTAACTCCAATCCGTGGGCAGACGCTATTAAGCGCCAGCCTCAAGTAAAATTGGTTGAGGTAACCAGAGCCAATTACCACCAAGTGCTGAATGACTTGCGACACTGGCTGGAAGAGGGGGTCAATAAGGGGTGAGGTTGGTAAACAATCCATCGCTACCAGAAGTGGCTCAGGCGCTACTTGACCCGAAAGCCTATCCTGAGCCTCTGCAGAAGGTTGAGTTGGTACAAACCCAGATGTCCTTCGTTTTCCTGACTGATGATTACGTATACAAAGTGAAGAAACCGGTAAACTTGGGCTATCTGGATTACACCACTCTGGACAAGCGCCAGTTCTACTGCCAGCGGGAGGTGGAACTTAACCGTCGGCTCTGCACCGATGTCTATTTGGGCGTAGTCCCAATAACCAAGCACAAGGGTCGTATTCTTATAGACACTCAGGGCAAGGCTATGGAGTATGCGGTGAAAATGCGTCGCCTTCCCCAGGAAGCGATGATGGATGTCCTTCTGGCTAAGGATAAGGTATCACTGCAAATGATAGCCGGGGTGGCGGAGAAGGTGGCAGAATTTCACCAGAAGGCAGAAACCAATGCCAGTATCAGTGCTTTCGGGGAGCTTGATATTATCACCAAAAATACCGACGAGAATTTTACCCAGACTGAGAAATACATTGGCAACACCATTTCACGGGAGAAATACCAGCGTATCAAGGCTTATACCAGCCGCTTTATTAAGGAGAACGCCTCTTTATTTCGCCAGCGGAGAGTAGATGGCAGGATAAGGGACTGCCATGGCGACCTTCACGCTGCCCATATTTGCTTCTATGATGGCATCTGCATTTATGACTGTATTGAATTTAATGACAGGTTTAGGTATTGTGACGTCGCCTCGGAGGTTGCCTTTCTTGCCATGGATTTAGACCACTATGGGCGGGCTGACCTGTCCCACAGCTTCGTTAATGCCTATGTAGATCGGAGTCAGGATAAGGAGCTGATGGAGCTACTTGATTTCTACAAGTGCTACCGGGCTTATGTGCGGGGAAAGGTAGAGAGTTTCAAGCTTGATGACCCTCATATCCCGCCGGAGGAAAAGACAAGGGTTTTAGCCATCGCCAAGAGCTATTTTGAGCTTGCCGAATCGTATATATAATGCCGAATGCGGGTAAAATATATTCGCCAGCAAGCAAAACGATAGGGAGGTGGTAAATTGAAAGAGCCGTTTAGACAATTTATAGAAACTGAGCTGGGTTCTGGGTTTCTGCTTATCGCCTGTGGTCTTCCTGGTACCTGGAAAACGGAAACAAGTGAAGAAGTAGCCAAAGTTAAGGGCTACCCTCTGCTGCGGAGCGACCTGATTAGACTAGAAGTGCTGAAAAATGAGGATATTTTTGACGAGAAGGTTGCTTCAAATATGGATAAGCGAATCATGGTCTATGAAGAGATGTTCAAACAAGCAGACGAGAGTCTAAAGAAGAACGACGGAGTGATACTTGATGCCACCTTCGTCACGCAGTCATTGAGGAGGCGTGCGGCGGCAATAGCCGCTAAGCATAATTTGAGATTTGTTATCCTTCAAACCCAGTGCCCACAGGAAGTAGCCATTAGACGGATATTAAGTCGCACCAAAGAGGACTATGTATCAAACGCACTGACCAGGCAAGCCTACCTCAATAATAAAAAGAAGTTTGAAAAAGTGGACTTAGATGACTTGAAGAGCTTATATCCGGATCTTAATATTACCCACTTGATAGTTAGCACTCGGTACGACCCGCCTGAAGATTGGTATATAATCCATGTGAAAAAGAAATGAAAATAGATTTGCATATTCATAGTAGGACCGGCTCCGATGGTATTTTCTCTACCGAAGAAATTTTCAGGGAAGCAAAGAAAAGAAACATCGATTTACTGTCAATAACTGACCATGATTCTACTGACGGTCAGGAGAAAGCAATCGTTCTAGCTAGAGAGTATGGTATAACCTATATCCCCGGAGTGGAATTAAACGTAACCCTCCGATATCCTAGTAACAAGTCCGTTTCTTCGGATTTTCTGGGATACCAGTATGATGTCAACAACCAAGCACTAAGGGATAAGCTACGGCTGCTGAAAGAACATAGAGAAGCCAGAGCACGTCAAATTTTAGAGAAACTGAATGTTGAGTTTGACAAAGAAAATATCCAAAGACTTACTGAAGAAGACCTCAAGAAGATACAAGATAATGTTGATGGGGCATTCGGACGCCCCCATATTGCCAGCTACCTGGTGGAAAGAGGGATTGTCCGGGATAGGCAGGAAGCGTTTGATAAATATCTAGTTAAGTGTGATGTGCCAAAGTACCCGCTTTCACTGGCTGAAGCCTCTGAGTTGGTCAGGAAGGCTGGTGGCATGCTGGTATTAGCCCACCCAAACGACCCCAATGGGACCTCGCTAGTAGAAATAACATCCGATTTGGACGAACAGACTAAGGTTATTGAGAAATATATGTTAGCCTATATTGATGGTATTGAGTGCTGGCATTCAAGAAGTGATACCAAGACCACTGCGCATTACATAGAGTTCGCCAAGAAGCACGCTCTCGTCATGACCGGCGGTAGTGATTGCCATCAGAAGCCAATCCTTCTCGGCACGTTAGACATACCCGATTGGGTTGCTGAGCAATTCTTTAGGGGAGTTTAAGAGGAGGTAGTCACCACAGATAAAGACTATATATTTTCTCCTTGATAGGCTCCTCGGTAGCCTTCTGTGTCTTGGGTTAGCTGCAAGAAAACAAGTTGTATGATTCTGGCATTTCTCTGCAAGCGAAATCCCTGAGGATTATAGACCACCATAAGAGACTGGGAACGACCCGAATAGCCAGCATCCCATACCGCAGTGTTTATGGTGACCCCACAACGGAGCAGACTCGACCTAGGCGTGGCTAGTGCCATAATATTCTTAGGCAGGTGCACAATCTCATTATAGGTAATAATATAAGCACCGGGCATAAGGTGAATAAAACCCAGCCCATCAAAAACCAATGGAGCTAAATCAGACACCAACCTCTGGTCGTCGGCGACGGCTATCTTACCCGGTGACTGGAGCATAGCCACCTCACGCAGGGTAAGGTCAACACCGTTAGGCTGTACCTGCTCTCCAGGGTTAATCCAGCCTTCTATCAGAGGTGGCTCTCGCTGTAATAACCTCTGGATGTCCTCCTTGGATAAAATAGTTGTCATCTTTAAGCTCCTTAATTTGCTACTGTCTAGTATACACTTTTACCGATTGATTTGTTTACTCACCTTAATCACTTTACAGATAAAATTACTTTGGTTACAATAGCACTGTTCTCATCGTTGAAAGGAAGTAACTTCAGTGACTAAAGCAGTCTTTTTCGATCTTTACCATACCTTAGTTCGTTACCAGCCTCCCCGAGAAGAACTCCAGGCGAAGGCGCTTAAGGACTTTGGCATCGAGGTAAAGCCGGAGGTCTTTCGCCGCCCCCTGGTCATTGCTGACGAATTTATCTATCAAGAAATTGCCCGTTCTCCGTTAAGTCAGCGGTCGGAGAAAGATAAGATGGCTCTGTATGCCCGCTATCAGGGGATATTACTCAAGGAAGCTGGGATAGAAGCTTCGGAACAACTCATCCTTGGTTTACTGGGCAAAATGCGGCAATTAGACATGAAGCTGGTGCTTTTTGATGATGTTATGCCTGCCCTGACCGACCTTAAGAGTAAAGGGTTAATTCTGGGTCTTATTTCAAATGTAGATCGCGATATAAATCCTCTTCTAAACAAGCTAGGTCTGACATCATTACTTCAGGTGGTGGTGACCTCGCCGGATGTGGGCTTTAACAAGCCGCAGCCGGAAATATTCCAAGAGGCACTGAGACAAGCTGAGGTTCAGGCTTCAGAGGCAATATATGTTGGTGACCAGTATCAGATTGACGTTGTCGGGGCTAATAAAGTTGGTATGAAAGGAGTGCTTCTGGATCGTGGCGACTACTTTGAAGAGATTGCTGATTGCCCGCGAATCCAGAGTCTTATCCAGCTGGTGGAGCTTTTATGAAGACCAAATATCTAAGCTTGGCTTATGCCCCAAGACAATTTGTCTGGCTATTGATATTGCTTGGTCTTGTGGGTATCCTTTTCATTGCTTGCCAACCGAAAGCACCAATAATACCCAAGGAGGAGGAAATGGCATTATCTATATCTAGTTCAGCATTTCAAGAAGGAGAGCGTATACCCACCAAATACAGTTGCCAGGGACAGGACGTTTCACCACCACTTACGTGGAGTGAATCTCCAGCTGGCACCCGGTCCCTTGCCCTGATAGTGGATGACCCAGATGCTCCTGGGGGAGTGTTCACTCACTGGGTCTTATTCAACCTACCCGCCGATAGCCGTGAACTAGCCGAAGCTGTTCCGACTCAGTCGCAGCTCCCTAATGGTGCTTTACAGGGTAAGAATGACTTCGGCAAAACCGGCTACGGGGGTCCCTGTCCGCCACCGGGTTCTCCTCATCGATACCGCTTTAATCTCTATGCGCTGGACAAGGTCTTGGATTTAAAGCCGGGTGCGTCTAAGAAGCAAGTTCTTGAGGCTATGGAGGGGCATATTCTTGCCCAAGGTCAACTCATTGGTACCTATCAGCGGTAGATAAATGAATTACTCTCTAAATAAGGGACAGTGGTGACATTTGCCTTGAGAGCATAGCCTATTATAAAGGTGAATTAGTCCCTGTTGTCGCTGAGCCGAGTTGACCAAGTTACTACTTAGTCCAAGCTGGTTTCTCATATGCCTTTCTATTGTATTTGCTGCCAGTCTGGGGTAGCTGCAGTAAAGATCAAGCGCCTTCTGGGCAAGTTTTAGCTGGGAGGTGGATTTGCCCCAGGCAAAAGCGAAGGGCAGGAGCACATTTACCACAATATCAGAGGCTCGCCTACTACCGAGGAGAGTCGGGGCTCTTAGCCTACTGCCGGAGCCAAAATCAAAATGACTTGCCCAATAACCGCTGGTGGTTATCAACAACATCCTTTCTAATTCGTGGTGCCCTTGGCTTACCGATACCTCTCTTATCTTAGTAACTATCTCTTTGAATATTCCTTTTTCTCGGTAGCGGAGGTTAAGATGGGTCATTGCCACTATACGCCGAACCGGAAAGTTATTCGGTCTAACCTTAAATAGATGCCAGTTATTCTGGGATATTACCTCCGTCTGCTGAGAAGAAATCCATAGCATCTCCAATTTTTCTATCCATTTGCCATCTATTCTATTTTTCTGACGCCAATTAGGTCGCTGGGACGGAAGCAGCCCGGCAGTACCTAGCAGTAGAGCTTGCTGCCGGGCAAGATATTCTTCATCTGAGTTCTTACACTGAGTCAGGGACTCTAGAAATTGAAGTGGCACCCGGCGGGCTAGCTCAAGAAAAGGAAGCTTATTCTTGGAGTAACCCAGGGCACCCATTATCCCCTGATATAAGGACTGACTTGCCTCCATTTGAGCCAGCTCGGCTTGAAATTTGACAGCCTTAGCTAAGAAACGTTCCTTCCCGGCACTGTCCAGCAATTTGGCTGCAATGCTTGGTGCCAAGCGTTCTATAGCCTGATGACAAGGTATATTTGAAGTGACTGGAGAATATACCAAGTTGTTCGTCTGGCTAGCTGGGTTCTTGATGTATTTGTGTAGTGCTAGAGTAGGCACCCTTTCCCCGTTCTGGAGATTGGTAGCTACCTCGGTGTGGTGCCACATTACCACGTGCAATATTACTCGGTTATAGGTTGGGTCTTGGTGATGGCGATGAGCTTGCCAGTCACTTGATTTAACATGAACTTCTATGTCTCCTTGGGCTAACCCTTGGCTGGTGATAATTACCGCGTCTAGTAAATCAGCACCTCGGTCATCATTAATCCTTCCCGGATAGATTATCCTTATCGGCTCACCTTCTTCAGTGGTTAGATCGGTTCTGCCCAGTAGCTGATGCTGCCAGATTTTAATGACTTGGCTCTCGGATAAATTGTTTGTCAACCTCATCTCAATCGATTCCTGGTAGCCTAACCCTGGATGCTTAACACGCTAGCGTGTACAAAAACCCAATAAAAAGGGTTTGCCCAGACTAAACCACCTATCTTAAATGCCTTAGCCTTTTGCTTGATTCTTTTGGAGATACCAGCTGGTAAACCAAGTATAACCATTATACACGGTTACGTGTATAATGTCAAGGCTTTTTGGGCTTTTCTTTTGTGGGAGTGGCGTTATATCTGAATTTACCCCGTTCAGCAATAATAGACAGGAGAGTAACCGAGGTACCGCGGGGTTCATACATTCCGGTTTCCCAT
The DNA here is from genome assembly GCA_046760985.1 of Dehalococcoidales bacterium. GTDB lineage: Bacteria > Chloroflexota > Dehalococcoidia > Dehalococcoidales > RBG-16-60-22 > JBHIFE01. The sequence continues at coordinate 5,240 of JBHIFE010000016.1, read as the reverse complement.
TCACTTATTGTTTGCTGACGGGTACCTAGTCTGTCGGCGAGCTCCCGCTGGGTTAGACCTAGGTGGCGTCTTAAGGCTTGGATACTCTGGCGATTCCATTGGAATCGCTTCAGTTTCTGATTATTCATAGCTAAATTCTACACGATTTAGTGTAAACTGTCAAACTCATAAATGATTTCTGCAATGGAAAAGAGATAAACAGTGGGTATTAAGACAGCGTTTTGAGGAGAATAAAGGCTAAAATTGGCATCAGGATGTCTCTTAGTTGGTGATACTGGCTGTAAATAGCTATTTATTGAGTTGCGATATATGTTTACCTACGTTATTATATAGGTGTTAGCACTCTCGCCCCGAGAGTGCTAACAAATTGAAATCCACAAGTGAATTTATTTGAAGAAGGAGGACAGAATGGCAGTTAAATTGCAACCGTTGGCTGACCGGCTGGTGGTCAGACCTATTGAAAGAGAGGAGAAAACGAAGACGGGGATCTACCTGCCGGATACAGCTAAGGAAAAACCCCAGGAAGGAGAGGTTATTGCTGTTGGTCCAGGCAGGCTATCTGAAGATGGCAAGAGGATAGCGATGGATGTTAAGGTGGGTGATAAGGTGATTTACGCCAAGTACGGTGGCACCGAGATTAAGGTTGATGATGAAGAGCTGGTGATTTTGCGTGAGAGTGATATTTTAGCTAAAAGAGTCAAGTAAAACATAGGAGGAGAAAAAAATGGCGAAACAGATTATCTTTGATGAGGAAGTTAGACATTCTCTGAAGAAGGGAATAGATACTTTGGCGGATGCGGTCAAAGTAACCCTGGGACCGAAGGGTCATTGTGTGGCGCTGGATAAGAAATGGGGGGCACCCTCAGTAATTGATGACGGGGTTAGTATTGCTAAGGATATTGAGCTTCCGGAGCCCTTTGAGAATATGGGGGTGCAGTTAGTTAAGGAAGCTGCCAGCAAGACCAATGATGCCTGCGGCGATGGTACTACTACTTCAACTCTTCTGGCTCACGCTATTATTAGTGGTGGCTTTAAGAATGTGGCTGCTGGCGCTGACCCCTTGGCGCTAAAAAGAGGCATTGAGAAGGCAACTAATGCCATTGTTGAGGAGCTGAAAAAGGCATCTACCGAAATAAGGGATAAGGAGCAGATTGCTCAGGTGGCTACTATCACTGCTGTTGACCGGGAGATTGGTGATTTAATTGCTGAGGTGATGGACAGGGTAGGCAAGGATGGAGTTATCACTGTTGAGGAGTCCAAGGGCATAAAATATGAGACAGAGTACGTGGAAGGTATGCAATTTGACCGTGGCTATATCAGTCCCTATTTCATCACCAATCCCGAACGAATGGAAACGGAGATAGAAGACCCCTATATTCTGATTACTGATAAAAAAGTCTCAGCGGTAGCTGACCTCTTACCTGCTTTGGAGAAGATACTGCAGGTGTCAAAGAACCTGCTTATTGTCGCTGAGGATGTGGATGGTGAGGCTTTAGCTACTCTGGTGGTCAATAAATTACGGGGTACCCTTAGTGTTCTGGCAGTTAAGGCTCCTGGTTTTGGTGACCGGCGCAAGGCGATGCTGGAAGATATGGCAATCCTTACCGGTGGTAAGGTGATTTCAGAGGAAGTGGGACGGAAACTGGACTCAGTTACCGTAGAAGACTTGGGTCGGGCGCGTAAGGTAACTGCGGATAAGGATAAGACGACCATTATTGAGGGTAAGGGCTCAGAAGAGGATATTAAGGCGAGAATCAAGCAGATTAAGGCTCAGATAGAGGAAACTACCTCTGATTTTGACCGTGAGAAACTCCAGGAGAGGCAAGCCAAACTGGTAGGTGGAGTGGCAGTAATTAAGGTAGGCGCGGCTACTGAGGTTGAGCTTAAGGAGAAGAAGCACCGGGTGGAGGATGCCTTATCAGCGACCCGGGCAGCGGTGGAAGAAGGTATTCTGCCCGGCGGTGGTGTTGCCTTACTCAATTCACTTTCGGTTCTGGATAAACTGGAGGTTAAGGGGGATGAAGCTACTGGCGTTGATATTGTTAGGAAGGCGGTGGAAGAGCCGATTCGCTGGATTGCTATCAATGCCGGTAGGGATGGTTCAGTGGTCGTGGATGCGGTGAAAAAGAGCCCGCCTGGCGTCGGTTATGATGCCGAAGCTGATGACTTCGGTGACATGGTGAAGAAGGGTATTATTGACCCGACCAAGGTGGTCAGGACTGCCCTGCAAAATGCGGCTAGTGTGGCCAATATGGTCTTGATTACCGAGTCCCTGGTTACTGATATTCCAGAAAAGGAGAAGGCGCCAGCGATGCCGCCAGGCGGTGGTATGGAGGGCATGTATTAGTCTAGCCCCAATATTTAGGGTCACTAAAATAGCCGTGGTCTTTAGGGCTGCGGCTATTTTTTATAGCTTTAGTAGCTCTTCCAGAGGCTCATCGGGTGGAACCGGACCAACCACGGCTAAGCGGAGTTGACTACCCACCAATAACTCCCGGGCTAACTGCTGCAGTTCTTCAGCGGTGATGGCATCAATAATGGACATCACCTCGTCAACGCTGAGGATGCGCCCGGTAAGAATCTCCTGTCCCCCCATCCAGCCAGCAACATTTCGGCTATCCTCCATGCGTAGTAATAGACGCCCTTTGGAGAATTCCTTGACTTTGACTAGCTCAGAGTCAGGGATTGGTTCCTTAAGCTGGGAAAGTTGCTCTAGGATAGCCTTGATGGCTATTTGCAGGTTTTTTACCTCCACTCCGGCAGAGATGATAATTGAGCCGGTGTCAAAGAAATGATCAACATAGCTATTAATGCTATAGGCAAGCCCCAGCTTATCGCGAATTTCAGTAAATAAGCGACTACTCATGCCCTCACCGAGGATGACATTAAGCAGGTCAAGCGTAAAACGCTTGGGGTGAAGGAGTGGTAAGCCGGGTAGTGCCAGGCACAGGTGGACTTGCTCGGTATCCCGATTCTCAATCCGAAACCGCCGAACGGTTCTTTCTTTATAAGCCAAATATCCGGGGCGAGGTTGCTGGTTAGTCCAGTTACCCAGGGTTTGGTTGACGGCATTTATTGCTTTTTGATGTTGAATATCACCGGCAATGGTAACTACGGTGTTGCTGGGCTGGTATTGACTTGCTAGGTAACCAAGCAGTATATCTCTGGTGATGGTGGACACCGATTCCTTGTTGCCGGCGATATCGCGTCCCAAGGGATGCTCTGGCCACAGAAGTTCATCAATAAGTGTAGCCACCCGTAGCGATGGAGAGTCATTAGACATGTTAATTTCTTCAATGATAACCTGGCGCTCCGTTTCTATATCTGGTGGGTCAAATTTGGAATTGAGCAGCATATCTACCAGCACATCAAGGGCGAGGTGGAAATAGGGTTGAGCTACCTTGCACCAGTAGACAGTCAATTCTTTGTCAGTGCCTCCGTTAAGTATTCCACCGACACCTTCTATAGCCGTGGAAATTTCCCTGGCGGTTGGTCGCTTTGACGTGCCCTTAAAGCACAGGTGCTCCAGGAAATGGGAGATACCAGCATGTGCCTCAGTCTCATATCTAGAGCCAGCACCAATGAAGAAGCCAATGGCTACTGAGCGAGTATGAGGCATTGCCGCAGTAATTAGACGCAAGCCGTTATCCAGGGTGGTCTTGTGATACAATAAACTGCCTCTGTAGTCAGTTATCAGAACTATTTTAGTGGTGTTACGACTGGGTGTCAATTTAAGGGCGGGTAGTAGTAAATTGACTTCATTGCTGGGCACTGTTAACATTAAGACGTGGAAAAATGACTATTAAGCAAGAAATACCCAAGCTTTCTCTATTTCCCTTAACCGCCACGGTAAATGAAAAGGGACACCTAGTGATTGGTGGCTGCGACAGTATAGAGCTGGCGGAAGAGTTTGGCACACCTTTATATGTCTTTGACGAGTTTAGCTTACGCAATAAGTGTGCTGAGTTCAAAGCGGAGTTCGGTCAGCGTTATGCTGATACTGCCCTTATTTATGCAGCTAAAGCCTTTATCAATAGGGCACTAGCCTTCATACTGAAAGAAGAGGGGCTGGGGCTGGATGTAGTCTCGGGTGGGGAGTTGAGCATTGCTCATTCCGTTGATTTCCCTCTAGATAAAGTTTATTTTCACGGCAATAATAAGTCAGCTGAGGAAATCAGGCTAGCTTTAGAGTGGAAAGTTGGTCGCATAGTGGTGGATAATTTTCAGGAGCTGGCTATGCTAGAGGCAATAGCTGAAGGGCAAGGCGGCATACCTGATATACTATTGCGTCTGTCACCCGGGGTAGACCCTCACACCCATAAGTATGTTGCCACTGGTGTTGTTGATAGTAAGTTTGGTTTCCCTCTAGCCAACGGGGATGAGGCAGTAGCTCAAGCCATATCAGCACCTAACCTGAACTTAGTCGGATTGCACTTCCATTTGGGCTCTCTTATCTTTGAGCTTGAGCCGTATCAAAAGGCTATTGAGCTTCTGCTTGACTTTGCCGCAGGAATGAAGCAGAAGTACGGTTTTGAACTCCGAGAGCTGAATGTTGGTGGTGGCTTTGCTATACAGTACATCTTGGATTCACCGGCTCCATCCATTTCCGCATATGCTGAAACGATAGCTTCCACGATTAAGACCAAGTGCCGGGAGCTAAAGCTGGCATTACCACAGCTTATCGTTGAGCCGGGAAGGGCAATAGTGGGACGGGCTGGGGTGGCACTATACCGGGTGGGGGTGGTCAAGGATATACCCGGTGTCAGGTGTTATGTTTCGGTTGATGGTGGCATGGCTGATAATATCCGCCACGCCCTTTACGGGGCTAAGCATGAGGCAGTGGTGGCTAACAAGATGCTGGCAAAAGAAGCCGGGAGGGTTACTGTTGCTGGTAAGTTCTGCGAGTCTGGCGATATATTAATCAGAGATATTAATCTGCCCCCGGTTTCTGCCGGTGATGTATTAGCTGTAGCTGACTGTGGTGCTTATTGCCTACCCATGGCAAGCAATTATAACGCCTCGCTTAAGCCGGCAGTGGTTTTAGTCAAGGAAGGTAAGGCACGCCTTATCCGTCGCCGGGAGACCTTGGAAGACCTCACTAGGTGTGATTTGGTTTAGGGATTGTTATCACCTAAATAAGACGATTTCAAAAAATGAAAACGGAAACATCAGAGTTCATTATTGGAAGTCTTGTGGGTTGGTTTGCTTTTATACTAGTCGCTCTACTACAGAATGTCGAA
>JBHIFE010000015.1:0-18945 GCA_046760985.1 Dehalococcoidales bacterium | reverse complement strand
CCTCAACCTCAGTGATTTTATCTGGTGAGGTCAGCACTGTCACCAGCGGGTGTTCTGGAGCCAGAACCATAAAAGTAACACCAAAAGTAGTATCGGGGCGGGTGGTAAATACCCTAATCTCCTTCTCCTTGGTGCCGGGATGGTCAAGGGCAAAGGAGATCTCGGTACCCTGGCTCTTGCCTACCCAGTTTTTCTGCATTATCTTTATCCGCTCTGGCCAGTCAATGCCGTTATGTTCCATAAGTTCATCGGCATATTTGGTGATGCGGAGGAACCACTGCTCCAAATCTCGCCGGGTCACCGCTGCACCGCAGCGCTCACAGAAGCCCCCGCTCACTACCTGTTCATTAGCCAGCACTGTCTGGCAGCGGGGGCACCAGTTAACCGGAGCCTTGCCCCGATAAGCCAGTCCAGCTTGGTAGAGCTTCAGGAAGAACCACTGGGTCCACTTATAGTACTCCGGCAGGCAGGTAACTACCTCACGACTCCAGTCATAAATGGCGCCTATGCTCTTCAGTTGACGGCGCATGTTGTCTACGTTTTGCATCGTCCAGGTGAAGGGGTGAATGCCCCGCTCAATAGCGGCATTCTCGGCGGGCAAACCGAAGGCATCAAATCCCATCGGGTGAAGTACATTATAGCCCTGCATTCGCTTAAACCGGGCATGAACGTCTGACGGTGCCATGGCATACCAGTGCCCAATATGGAGGTCACCTGAAGTATAAGGAAACATGGTCAGGGCATAAAATTTGGGGCGGGGGTCATCTTCAGTAACTTCGTAGAGCCTGTCTTCAGCCCACTTCTTTTGCCATTTTTTCTCTATTTCCTGCGGGTTATACCTGGCTACCATTTATCTTTCTCCTCCACAACTCACAGTAAGTCTAACTTAATTAGCAAACGTTCGTCAACGCTAGAAAAGCCTAACAAAGGATAAGTTGACTTTTGTTTCCTGTCCTTTGACCCTAACCTGTTGCTATGGTATGCTACAACTGATAGGGTAAAGAGATTTACGGCTTTTGTTTTGAGGGTGAAATGAAGAAAGCGTTGTTTGTCTGTGTCCATAATTCGGGTCGAAGCCAGATGGCGGAAGCCTTCTTTAATCAGTTGGCAAAGGGTAGGGCTATAGCCAAGTCGGCGGGCACCAAGCCAGCGGCACACACCGACCATACGGTGGTAGAAGCCATGCTTGAAGCTGGCATTGATATCCGCAATCAAAGACCAAAGCCACTCACCATGGAGATGTTGGAGAATGCTGACCGAGTGATTACTATGGGCTGTGGGATAGAAGAAGTTTGCCCCGCCAGCTTCGTCACTACTGAAGACTGGGAGCTTGAGAATCCGGAAGGGAAACCGATAGAGAAGGTAAGAGGGATAAGAGATGAAATTAAAGCCAGGGTTGAGGCGCTAGTTAAAGAACTTTCATGATTAGATTAAGCCGAAATTCTCGTGGTCTGCCTTATGATGGCAAAAATAGGAAGTGATTTTTAAAGAGATTTAGAATTGTTATCAAAAATTAACAGAATGAGGATATGGCGGTTTCCAGTGATACTGATACTTGCTACCGTGTTGATTTCCGGCGTAGCTGGCTGTGCTAAACCAGCACCTACACCACCGAGCACAGGACTATCTGGCTCATTTAAGGTTATCGGCTCAAATACCGCGACTCTACTAACCACGGTATGGGCTGGGAGTTCATGAAGATGCGCCCCGAGGTGAACATAGCGGTTAGCGGTCCGGGTTCCGGGGTTGGCATTGCCGCCTTAATTGATGGCACCACTGACATCGCTCAGGCTTCGCGAAAGGTGAAGTCACAGGAAGTTGACCAAGCCAAAGGAAAAAGGTATAAATCCGGTTGAGGTTCACTTCGTCTCATCCACCGGCAACCATGAATAGGATATAGAGCTCATCGCCAGACTTAATCGGTTTAGTCAATTCTTCTGGGTAGGCACTTCTTCCATTAACATAAATGTCAATATAATTATGCAACTTACCATTATTATCAAATAGCCGTTGCTCAACGCCGGGAAACTGTTTGACTAAATGGTCAAGGCACTGACCAACTGTACTTCCATTGACTTCGATTATCTGCCTGCCGTCAGCATATGGAGACAAAAATGGAGAAATGTTTATATTTATACTCATTTCTTATCCTTTTACTACTAAGGGTGAAGTCTGAGCGACAACGAAAGATTGCAGATGCGACCCCGAGGGGATTTGAACCCCTGATCTCCACCGTGACAGGGTGGCATGTTAGTCCGCTACACCACGGGGCCATTCAAGTCAATAGAAGTTCTAAACAGTAAAATCACTATGAATTGCTCTTTTACTTAGCTAGAGTCTATCAGAGGTAATATCTTGTGTCAAGGCGGTGGTGTGCCTGCGCAAGTGGGTAACATCTAGGTGCTTGTTAATCCTTTTTATGGCAAATGACTTTTGCCGAGTATTGTTTATATTTTTGGGTTTGTGGTATAATTAGCTATAAAATTTTCTAGAAAGCAAATGGTGTCTGATAAAAAAGAAGCATTAAAGGTAGAAGATAAGCAGTTACGTGACTACGAATTGGTGTTTATTATTAGTCCTGAGGTTGAAGAAGGGGCTGTTGATGCTACAGTAGATAGTGTGAGCCAGTTTATTACTAGCAAAGGTGGCGTTATTTCCGAGGTAGAGCGGTGGGGCAAGAGGAAACTAGCCTATCCCATAAAACATTGTCTGGAGGGTAGTTATGTGTTAACTCGGTTTAAAATGAAGCCTATGTGGAGCAAGGAACTAGAAGCGAATTTGCAAATCTCTGAGGAGATTCTGCGGCACCTGTTAATCAAACTGGGTAGTTAGATTGGAAGTTACCCAGCTCCCACGAATGGGTGGGGAAGGGTAAAAGGAGTTGTAGGAAGATGCCAAGCTTAAATAAAGTGATAATAATCGGGAATATTGGGGGCGAGCCTGAAATGCGGTTTACCCCTAACGGGAAACCGGTAACCTCATTTCGTGTTGCCACTAACTGGATATCTACTACTCCTGAGGGTGAGCGTAAACAAGAAACTGAGTGGTTTAGTGTGGTGACTTGGAATAAGTTGGCTGAACAGTGTAACCAGTTTCTGGCTAAGGGTAGGCTGGTCTATGCTGAGGGCAGACTACATACCCGTACTTGGGAAGGTCAGGATGGGCAGCAACACTCTAGAACTGAAATAATCGCCAATAAAGTAATATTTCTTGACCGGCGGGGATTGGCTCCACTCCCTGAAGAGAAGGCAGAGGAAAGTGGTGGCGCTGAACTGGGACCAGACGAGATTCCGTTTTAGGATAGGATTTGAATTTAAAAGGGTAGCGCATGGCACAAGTTAAGGAAACGAAGAATAGAAGATGGGAAAGACCAAGATATATACCTAGGCGTAAGGCTTGTTCCTTTTGTAAGGATAAGGTTGAAGTTATAGATTATAAAGACCCGGTGAAACTCCGCCCCCACATATCAGATAGAGGCAAGATTGAGCCTCGCCGCAAAAGTGGTACTTGTGCCAAGCATCAGCGCCTTTTGGCATCGGCGGTAAAGAGAGCACGGTATCTAGCTCTATTACCATATGTACCAGCTCATATCCGCGAGACAGGAGGCGTTGGTTTACGCGATTAGTTTTGACAAATCGGTTTCTCCTCTTTATCCTCCTGTAATAAGGAAAGAGGGAGATAATTTATTTTTGCTAGGGAGTTGGAGTGCCGAAAAGGACTTATCAACCAAAGAAGATTCCGAGAAAGCGTGAGCACGGCTTTAGGGCGAGAATGAGCACCCGGGGTGGGCGAGCCATCCTAAAAGCAAGACGACTCAAAGGTCGTAAGAGACTGGCTGTGGTATAACGCCAGAAAATAGTCCCTTGTTAAGGGACGAATGGGTTAAGGGTGAGTGTAGTGAGGGGAGAACAATATCTTACCAAGGCAAAACAGTACGCATTAGTCTATAATAAAGGCAGTTCCTGGGTGAGCGATTTAGTGGTGATGAAGGCTTTACCTAATGGGCTCAGCTTATCTAGATATGGCTTTTCAGTTAGTCAGCGGGTAGGTAAAGCAGTAGTGAGAAACAGAGTGAAGCGTTTGCTTCGTGAAATCTTAAGGCTGACACCATTGCAACCAGGGTGGGATATCATATTTATTGCTCGACCTCCGGCGGCTAGTGCTGATTATGCTAATCTGGAGAAATCGGTGAGGGGTTTGTTATGCCAAGCCCAAGTATTGACGGGAGAGTATGAAGAAGTTTGCCTTAAGACTAATTAGGCTTTATCAGTTGACCCTGTCGCAGGTTATGTTACCGTCCTGTCGCTATATTCCCAGCTGTTCTCAATATACCTATGAAGCTATTTCAAAGTTTGGTTTTTTGAGAGGGGTATGGTTAGGAGTGAAGCGACTGGCTCGTTGTCATCCTTTCCATCCCGGTGGTTATGACCCGGTATCATGAGGTCAACATGTCTTAAATGAACGTGTTAAAGGGTGGAGCCCTATCAATTTATTCCGAGGAGATAACTTCTTACCGAAGGGAGCAAGAGAGTGTCTTTCAAGTTACTAACTAAGATATTGCTCCTGCTGGTTATACTTCTTGTGCTTATCAGTGGGGTAACCGTTTTCGGCTGTAGGGCTGGCTTGGGCGCTGTAGCCAGGGGCTGGTCAGGAGGGACAATAGCTGGGGATACTTTATTTTTGGGTTCTATGGAGGGCAAGCTGGTAGCCATAGATGTATCAAGTCGTAATCGGCAGTGGCCTGATGTTCCTTTTGAAGCAAAACAGACCGGTGGCTTTCTTGGCTGTGCGCCGGCATCTATCCCGGTAGCCATATACGGCACTCCAGCCGTATCCGAAGATTTAGTTTATGTTGCTGGCTACAACGGTAAAATTTACGCGATTAATTCTGAAACAGGTGCACTGAGGTGGGTGTATCCGCGCGAAGGGGAGCTTGAGCCCATCATTGGCGGACCTGTTGTCGCTTTGAATAAACTCTATATTGGTAGTTCTGATGGCTGGCTTTACGCTTTAAATGCGGCTACCGGGGATAGAGAATGGGAGTTTGAGACCGGGGATAAGATTTGGTCAACACCAGCTATTGACGGGGATACACTTTACATTGGTTCCTTTGATAAAAAACTCTACGCCCTAAGGGCTGCCGATGGCAGTAAGAAGTGGGCGTTTCAGGCTGAAGGGGCTATTGCTTCTACTCCTCTGGTCCATGACAACACAGTTTATTTTGGTTCCTTTGATAGGTATCTTTATGCCCTAAGTATTACCGATGGCAGTCTGAGATGGAAGTTTCTGGCTCAGAATTGGTTCTGGGCTAGCCCGGTGGCTTATAACGGCGTTGTCTATGCCGGTTCCCTTGATGGTAAAGTTTATGCCCTGAAGGCTGAGAATGGGGATAAAGTAGCCGAGTTTGACCTAGGCAGTCCGGTTATCTCATCGCCGATTTTGGTTGATAGCTCAATCATTGTCGCCACCGAGGAAGGTCAGATATACTCTGTGGATACCGATACTAATCAGAAAAGACAGCTGCTTAACCTGGAGGAAGAAATATATGCCCCCTTAGCTGCCAGCAATGGGGTGGTTTATATCCATTCCGATAAGGATGTTCTCTATGCGGTGGATGCTCAGTCAGGAGTGACACTGTGGAGTTTTTCATTAAAGAGTGAGTGAGGTAGGTTTCATTGGATATTGGAGCAATCTGGGATTTAATTATCCTATCGCCGATGATAAATGTCCTGATTGTTATATCTGGATATTTGTTAAATAACTTTGGGTTGGCGATTATCGCGCTGACGATTATTGTTAACTTTGTAACACTGCCGCTTACCTTAAAGCAGATTAATGCTATGAAAGCCATGCAAGAACTTCAACCCAAGCTGGCTGAGCTGCAGAAGAAGCACGGCAAGGATAGGACTAAACTGGCTCAGGAGCAGATGCGGCTGTATAAGGAGTCTGGAGTAAGTCCGGCCGGTTGTATGGTGCCTATGTTAGTCCAGTTGCCTATCTGGATTGCTCTCTTCCAGTCAATTATTCGACTTTTAGCCGTAACCCCAGAGGGTTTCCTGAGCTTATCCCGGTACCTTTACTCATCCTGGTCAGCGGTGTTTTCCCTTGTGCCTTTGGAGAGTAAATTCCTATGGTTGGACTTAGCTCAAGGCAATTTCGTCATGGCAATCCTGGTTGGGGGCTCAATGTGGCTGCAGCAGAAGATGACAACGCCTGCCACAGCTGACCCCAGGATGCAGGCGCAGAGCCGGATGATGCTGTGGATGATGCCGCTGATGTTTGCCTTTATAACCTTGCAACTTCCTAGCGGTCTGGCGCTCTACTGGGTGACTTCAAGTGTTATCAGAATCGTTATGCAGTATTACATCGCCGGGTGGGGAGGTCTCGCTCCGGGAGTGGTGAGGAAGCCAGTTGCTAGGGATAAGAAGTATTTGAGACGCATTACCCAAGCAGAAGAAAAATCTTTAGATTATGCCGATGTTGAGGCGGATATTGGGGCTGACGTTGGCGCTGATATTGTTGAACCGGCTACTGCTGAGAAGGAAGGTGCAGCACCCAGCGACTATCAAGCCAGGCTTAAAATGATTAGGCGTCTGCCGAAAAGAGGTAAACATCGCCGACGTAAGAGAAGGTAATCATAAAGTGAGGTTACTAAGTAATGCCGGAGAATAAGGATAATGTAGCTGAGGTAGCCAAGAGCGTCCTTGAGTCACTTCTTAGCCTGATGGAGGTATCAGCTTCCGTTGAGCCTTCGGCTACATTTCTCGGGGAAGGGGATGCTGACTCTGTTACTCTTGAGATAAGAGGTGAGGATCTGGGTATTTTGATTGGACGACGTGGGCAAACCCTTTCTTCCCTTCAGTATATCGTTCGGCTCATTGTTGGTCGTCAGACGAAGATATGGATGCCGATAATTATTGACGTAGAAGGCTATAAACGGCGTCGCCATGATGCACTGCAGGCTTTAGCTTGGCGAATGGCAGAGCAGGTAAAGACCAAGGGAGTGCCCTTTGCCCTGGAGCCTATGCCAGCTTTTGACCGTCGTATTATTCATCTTGCTTTAGCTGACCACCCTGATGTTACCACTCAGAGCAGTGGTGAGGGTGAGGCACGTAAGGTGGTTATTATACCCAAAGAGCAATTAACCTGATTGACTTACAGTTTCGGAGTGTGCTAACCTTTAACGGGAAAGGCAGTGACGGAGACGAGTAGGGGAGATAACGGTCACTCAGCGAGTCTGGTCTGGTGGAAGCAGATGTGTTCAGCTCCCTGAAAATCCCTCCCGAGCCGTCAACCGAATGGTCATTACAGACTTAGTAGGCTTGACCGGTAACGTCAGCCGTTATCCGAGAGGAGGGCATATGTATGTGCCTTTAAGGAGTGCCCCGATGATTCGGGGAAGTAGGGTGGTACCGCGGGTGTGATAAATCCCGTCCCTTAGGGACGGGATTTTTATGTAGAAAGGGTTTGAACTATGTTCCGTCCGGTGAGTAGCCAGATTAACTTGCCACAGATTGAGGAAAAGATTCTTAGCTGGTGGCGAGACAATAGTGTCTTTGAGCGTAGTGTAGAAGCTCGTCAGGGTTGCCCTCGCTTCGTACTTTACGAGGGACCACCTACGGCTAATGGTAGTCCGGGTATCCATCATGTGCTGGCTCGTATCTTTAAAGATATTATACCGCGCTATAAGGCAATGAAGGGCTATTATACCCCACGCATCGCTGGTTGGGATACTCATGGCTTGCCGGTGGAGTTGGAGGTGGAAAGGGAGCTTGGTTTTTCGGGTAAGGCACAGATTGAAGAATACGGCATTGCTCGCTTTAATGCTCGTTGCCGGGAAAGTGTCTTTAAGTATCTCAAGGAATGGGAGGCGATGACTGAGCGCATCGGCTTCTGGATCGACCTGAAGCATCCCTATATCACCATGGATAATAGCTACATTGAGACTGTCTGGTGGGCAATAAAACAGATGTGGGATAGGGAGCTGATATATCAGGGCTATAAGGTTACTCCTCACTGCCCTAGGTGTGGCACTTCCCTAAGCTCCCATGAGGTTGCTCTGGGCTATCAGGATGACGTTGAAGACCCATCGGTCTACATAAAGTTTAAGGTGGCTAAGTCACTCTATACAAGCCTGGCTTTTCTTGAGCAATTACGAAAGTGTTATGGTGACAGAGAAGCCGATTTTGCCCGGTGGCTTCTTAACCTTGTTGAAGACAAGCCGGTTTATCTGCTGGCATGGACAACTACTCCGTGGACACTGCCGGGTAACACGGCTTTGGCAGTAGCCGCTGATGCTGAGTATGCCGTTTTAGAATATGAAGGGGAATATCTCATCTTAGCCTCGGTACGTCTTGAAGCAGCTGGATTGGGTGATGTGCCGGTAGTTGCTAAAGTTGACGGGAGTGATCTGGTTGGACTGAGGTACGAACCGCTATTTAACCCGTCTGATTTTGGAGTAACTATTAGCGGGATGGATGTAACTAAAAAGGATGAAAAACCTTCGTCAGCTACTATTTGGAAGAAAGGCGGAATCTTAACTTACCCCGTGATAGCTACTGATTTTGTGTCTATGGAGGATGGCACCGGGATAGTTCACATGGCACCGGCTTACGGTGAAGTTGACTATGAGGCGGGAAAAGAACAGGGATTAGATTTTGTCCATACGGTAGATTTGCAGGGCAAAGTCGTCGGAACTTATCCTTTCGCCGGTAAGTTCGTCAAAGAAGCTGACCCTCTGGTGGTTGAGGAGCTGAGGAAAAAGGGGCTACTCTTCCGCAGTGAGACAATTCGCCATACCTATCCCTTCTGCTGGCGTTGTGAGGCGCCCCTTCTCTACTACGCCAAGCAGACTTGGTATATCCAGACCACGGCAGTAAAAGAAAGCCTTGTTTCCGGAAACAATCAGATAAACTGGTATCCAGAGCATATCAAGTATGGTCGTTTTGGCGATTGGCTGAAGAATAATGTGGACTGGGCATTCTCTCGGGAGCGCTATTGGGGAACACCATTACCTATTTGGCAATGTCAATCTTGTGATGACTACGAGTGTGTGGGTGGTGTTGAAGAGTTAAGGAATAAGCCTGGTTTTGCTGGCTTAAAAGAGCCACTAGATTTGCATCGCCCCTTTGTTGATGAGATGACCTTTGCTTGCCCGCAGTGTGGAGGTGAGATGCGGCGGGTGCCGGAGGTGATTGACTGCTGGTTTGATTCTGGAGCCATGCCGATAGCCCAGTGGCACTACCCCTTTGAGAATGACACCATGTTTGAGGACGGGCGTTTCCCGGCAGATTATATCAGCGAGGCACTTGACCAGACTCGCGGCTGGTTTTACAGCTTGCATGCTATATCTACGTTGCTCTTTAGTCGACCCTGTTTCCAGAACGTTATCTGTCTCGGGCATATTCTTGATGTTAAAGGGGAGAAGATGAGCAAGGCTAAGGGGAATGTGATTGAGCCGTGGCAGGTGATTGATAAGTATGGTGCTGATGCTCTGCGCTGGTATTTCTTTACTTCCTCGCCACCGGGTAATGTGCGCCGTTTCGCTGAAGACATGGTGTCTGAGGTAACCCGTCGCTTTTTATTAACTTTGTGGAATGTCTATTCCTTTTTTGTCAACTATGCCAATATCGACCGATTCACTCCAGGCACCGAGGTGGTCTTGGAGCAATCGGAGCTTGATAGGTGGATTATCTCCGAGCTTAATCAGCTTATCGCTGATGTTGATACAGCGCTTGAGTCTTATGACCCCACCGGAGCTGGCAGAAAGATAGAGAGCTTTGTTGATGACTTATCTAACTGGTATGTGCGGCGGAGTCGGCGGCGCTTCTGGAAGAGCGAGAATGATGCGGATAAATTAGCGGCATACACTACTCTTTATCACTGCCTGGTTACGCTGTCAAAACTACTGGCTCCTTTCACTCCGTTCTTGGCTGAGGAACTGTATCAAAACCTGGTTGGTTCGGTTCAAAAAAAGCCGGAAAGCGTACACCTGACCGATTTTCCCATAGTTGATGCCACCAAAATTGATAAGCAGTTAGCTGCTGATATCCGTTTAGTCATGAAAATATCCAGTCTGGGTCGGGCAGCTCGAAGCCAGGCTGGCATCAAGGTACGCCAGCCTCTGGCTAAGCTTTTGGTGAAGGTAAGAACAGAAAGGCAGAAGAGAGCGATTAGGCGTCTTGCCTACCAAGTGTTAGAAGAGGTCAATGTAAAAGGGTTAGACATAGTTGACGAGATGCCGGTTGCGGAGTGGCCTTTAGTTTCTGAGGATGATTTGATGGTAATGTTGAATACTGAGATTCCTCCAGAACTGGCGGCTGAAGGCATGGCACGTGAGATTGTGCGTCGTTTGCAGACCATGCGCCGCTCGGCTGGGTTTGATATTGCCGACCACATTACCACCTACTATCAAGGAGAGGCTTATATAACGCAGGTAATGACCGATTTTGCTAAATACATTAAGCAAGAAACACTGTCCGAACAGCTTGTTGAAGGAGTTCCTGAAGAAGGAGCCTTTACTGAAAGTCATAAATTGGGTGGCTATGACCTATTATTAGGGGTAAAAAGATTGACTTAAGGTGGTGGCGGGCTTTCCGCCAGTATTGCCTCAGTGGTATCCTCGGTATTGCCTCGCCAGAAAGTTATTTCTATCCTCTGTCCAATTTGAGAGATATGGATAACTCGTATAATTTCTTCGGCAGTGACCGTTTTTTCGCCATTAACGCTAACAATAACGTCACCCGCCTGTAATCCCGCTTTAGCCGCAGGGCTGCCCGGGGCTACGTGAGTGATTAAGACCCCTTCATCTACTGCTAGATTGTATCTTAGTACAGCAAACTGGTCTACAGTATAAAGGACTACACCGAGCCAGGGTCGGATTACATATCCGTTCTTGACCAGTTCCTCAATAATTGGGATAGCTGTTTCAGTGCTTATGGCATAGCCCATACCCTCAACACCAATAGCAGCGATTTTAGCACTGGTAATACCGATTACCTCTCCGGCTAGATTGACTAATGGACCACCGCTATTGCCCGGGTTAATCGCAGCTGTGGTTTCAATAAGGTCATATAACGTTTGACCTTGGGCTACTGGTATGGAAACTCTCTGACGACTGACTATTCCCTCGGTGGCTCTTATCCCCTGTCCCAGTGCATTGCCGATGGCTACTACCCACTCACCAACCCTCAGATTAGAGGAATCTCCTATTTTAAGTGCCGGCAGATTCTGGGCATCAATCTTAAGTATGGCTAAATCATTGAAACTATCAGTGAATACCGAGTTAGTATCTACGGCGAAGGTGCTACCATCATCTAAGGTTACGGTGATACTGGTGGCACCTTCAACCACATGGTTATTGGTCACGATAATCCCGTTTTCATCTATAATCCACCCAGAGCCCGCCCCCTCTTGGGTAAATGGTCGATTGAAAAAGTCAAAGGTGACCACTTCAGTGGTAATAGCGACTACCGAGGGCTTAACCTGGGCGACGACGTCAGCAATGCTGGGCAGTACCAGGGTTTGGTTTTCAGTGGGTGGAGGTGTCCAGATGGGATTGATTGGTTCTGGGGGTGGTGCTGGTGGAGGCGGTGATGGTGATGGGCTTGGGGGAGGTGATGGAGAAATATCTATATAAGGCATGGCACACCCTGTGCCTAGCACCAGGGAAAGGATAAGAATAAGGGAAATAGCTAGATATTTTATCGTTCTCATGGCTAGTTTTATTGTAGCACAGGGGAACAATTAGGGCAAAAATAAGGGGCTAGAGAGATAAGCTCCAGCCCCTTATCTTAACTTTTTATGTCGAAGGTATTTCAGGCAAGTGAGCCAGTGCTTCCTTTACCTTTTCTTCAGGGTACTCGTAATCCTGCAACTTGCCGGAGAGGTACTCGTCATAAGCAGCTAAGTCGAAATGCCCATGTCCACTGTGAGCTATCAGGATAGTTTTTGATTCGCCTGATTCCTTGCATTTGAGGGCTTCGTCAATGGCTACCCTGAGGTCGTGGCATGGCTCCGGTCCAGTAATAATGCCCTCGGTGCGGGCAAACTTTACACCTGCCTCAAAGACCGGTACTTGGTACTCAGCCCTGGCTTCAATCAAGCCCAGCTTGTAGAGATGGCAAACGATGGGTGCCATGCCGTGGTAGCGCAGTCCTCCGGCATGGATTGGAGATGGAATGAAAGTATGACCCAGAGTGTACATCAAGACTATAGGGGCAAGCCCAGCTATGTCTCCGAAGTCCCAGGCATAGGTACCCTTGGTCAGACTAGGGGCGGCTTGAGGCTCGACACAGATAATGCGCATGTCTGGTTTCTTCCCGCTAATCTTATCCCTGATCCAGGGCAGGAACTGTCCGGCGAAATTTGAACCGCCGCCAACACAACCGATAATAATATCAGGATAGGCATCAGCCATCTCCATTTGCTTCCTTGTTTCCTCACCAATGATGGTCTGGTGAAGCAGGACATGGTTGACGACACTGCCAATGGAGTACTTGGTATCATCGTGGGCGAAAGCATCCTCGCATGCCTCGCTGATGGCGATTCCCAAGCTTCCTGGATGCTCGGGATTTTCAGCAAGCATGCGCCGCCCTACCTCAGTGTCCGGACTGGGGCTAGGCACTACCTGAGCCCCCCAGGTCTCCATCATAATTCGGCGGTAGGGCTTCTGGTTATAGCTCACTCTGACCATATAGACCTTGCATTCCAGACCAAAGAACATGCAGCCCATAGCCAGGGCGCTGCCCCACTGCCCGGCACCGGTCTCAGTAGTCATGCGCTTGAACCCCTCTTTCTTGGCATAGTAGGCTTGAGCAATGGCTGTGTTAGGTTTGTGACTGCCTGCCTGGCTGGTTCCCTCGTATTTATAGAAAATCTTTGCTGGAGTATCCAGAGCCTTCTCTAGCCGATATGCCCGATGCAAAACTGTCGGCCGGTAGGTGCGGTAAGCAGCCTGCACCTCTTCAGGGATTTCAATATAACGCTCGGTACTGAACTCCTGCCTGTTGACCGCATCAGTGAAGAGGGGAGGGGGTAAAGGTCCTTCCTTGGGAAGGGGTTCCCTGGTACCGGGATGACGCAGGGGTGGTAGTGGCTCGGGTAAATCGGGCAGGACATTATACCAGTGAGTTGGCATGTCCTTTTGGTCAAGAAAATACATTGCTCTTTCCATTTTTCCTCCTTTTATTTTAGTTTCTTTACTTATCCCCAGTAGGGTCACTGCTATGGCAAGGCAAACATATTGTCAAACCTCCTAATTCTTTTTGCTCTCGTTTATCTCTAGAAGAAAAAGCCTCCCGCCCCTTGAAGGGGCGGGAGGCTTGCTTCCGCGGTGCCACCCTTCTTAGTCATCTCCCTAAAATGAAGCCAGATGACTATCTCTATCGGGCACAGAAGCTATAATATATTTAGCTCGATACCCTGGGACTTGATAACGCTTCCCTTGCGTCAAAGCCTACTTGTCTTTATCACTTTCGGTTTGCAGCTCCCAAGTCCATTCAGCTTCGGCGCTGGCATCGGCTCACACCTTACCCGACTCTCTGTGCCCCGCTTTGAAGCCTACTAGTCTTGTTCACAGCCTTTACGCTATTTGTGGAAATTTAACACCATATAGTCAATTTGTCAAGAGTTACCTAGTAAAAACCCGAAAGGGGCGGGGTCAATAGAAGCGCTATTGCTGCACGCCGAAAGGTTATGCTATACTGTTAGGCAACAAAAAGCTGTTATTTAGTAAAAAGGGGGGAAATTGCCAGATATAGCTACTATCAAGCAACTTTTAGAAGCTGGGGCTCACTTTGGGCATCAGACCGGTCGTTGGCATCCTCGTATGAAGAGTTACATCTTCACCAAGCGCAATGGTATTCATATAATTGATTTGGAGCAGACGGCAGCCCTGTTAGACAAAGCCTGTGATTTTGTTCGGCAGGTGGTAGCTGAAGGTGGCACTATCCTTTTCGTCGGTACCAAAAAGCAGGCTCAAGAGTCAGTAGCTGAAGAGGCACAGCGTTGTGGCATGTATTACGTTGATCAACGTTGGATAGGAGGGATGCTGACTAATTTTGCCACCATTCAAGCCCGAATTGACTATCTGGTTCGTTTGGAGGACCAACAATCCAGAGGAGAGTTTGGGCGCCTGTCTAAAAAGGAGGTCTTGAAGATCGGGGAAGAAATTGCCCGTCTCAATCAACAGATGGGCGGATTCAAGGAGATGACTACTCTACCCAGTGCTCTCTTCGTTGTTGACCCAATAAAAGAAAAGATTGCTCTCGCTGAAGCCAAACGCATGGGAATCCCAGTTATTGCTATAGTAGATACCAACTGCAATCCCGATGATATTGACTATCCCATTCCGGCTAATGATGACGCTATTCGAGCCATTAGACTGATATGCAGTAAGATCGCCGATGCGGTTATTGAAGGCAAAACTGGCGTCACTGGAATTCCAGCAGAGGAGGCAGAGGAAGAAGGCTTAGCCGAGCTTGAAGTTACCGAGACTATGGAACCGCTTATTTTCACCCCTGAAGAGGAGTGAAGGAGGAAAAATTTTGAAAATCTCAACAGAGATGGTAAAAGAACTAAGAAACCAGACCGGGGCTGGGATTATGGAGTGTCGGAAAGCTTTGCTTGAAGTGAACGGAGATATAGCCAAGGCGCTCCAGATTTTGAAAGAGAAAGGACTAATTAAGGCGGAGAAGAAAGCAGAACGGGCTACTGCTCAGGGATTAATTGAAGCCTATATTCATGCTGGGGGACGCATTGGGGCTATGGTTGAGGTGAACTGTGAAACGGACTTCGTCGCTCGCACTGATGAATTTAAGGAACTAGCCCACAATGTGGCGATGCAAGTAGCTGCTCTCTCACCCCAGTTCGTCACCAAGGAAGAAGTCCCGGAAGGAGTTGAGATAGAACCCCAGACAGCTTGCCTGCTTCTTCAGCCCTTCATTAAGGACCCCAGTAAGACTGTTCAGGATATTATTGTTGAAACTATTGCTAGAGTAGGTGAGAATATCAGGGTAAACCGATTCGCTAGATTTGAACTAGGTAATTGAAGAATGACTAAGACCAAATATAAGCGGGTGCTGCTCAAACTTAGTGGTGAGGCTTTCAGGGGCGAAATTGAGTTTGGCATTGACGTCTCTACCTTAATCAAAGTAGCCAAGCAGATTAAGCAAGTGGTGGAAACGGGGGTGGGTGTGGCTATCGTGGTTGGCGGTGGTAACATCTGGCGTGGAGACGAGGCTGAGGCAGGCGGAATGGATAGGGTCACTGCTGATTATGCTGGGATGTTAGCTACGGTGATAAACGCCTTGGCTCTCCAGGATGTGCTGGAAAAGGAGGGAGTAACTACTAGAACCCTGTCATCTATAGGTATTAATCAGGTGGCTGAACCTTATATCAGACGCCGTGCTATTCGTCACTTGGAGAAAGGCAGAGCAGTTATCTTTGCTGGGGGCACCGGCAATCCATATATGACCACCGATACCACTGCGGCACTGCGAGCAATAGAGATCGGAGCAGAAGTCCTACTTATGGCAAAAAACAAAGTAGATGGTATTTATAGTGCTGACCCGCTCAAAAATCCCAGCGCTAAGAAGTTTGATAAACTTACTCACCTAGAGGCACTCAATAAACGCCTGGAAGTAATGGATGCCACTGCCCTTTCTTTATGTCTGGAAAATAAGCTACCAATAATCGTTTTTGACCTTCAGGCTCCCCATAGTATCCAGAAGGCGGTAAGCGGTGAACCTATTGGGACTCTAGTGTCAAGTGAATAGGGGAAATGGTTAGCGACATCTTACGGAGCATTGAAGAAAAGATGCAAGCTTCGGTTGGGGGGTTGGAGAAGGAATTGGCTACTATCCGTACCGGACGGGCTACACCTGCCTTAATAGAACATCTTAAAGTGGAATATGCTGGCGTGCCCACCCCGCTTCATCAAATTGCTAGTATTTCTGCACCTGATGCTAGACTGCTCGTTATCCAACCCTGGGACAAAAGCAGTATCCGCAATATAGAGAAGGCTATCTTGAAATCTGACCTCGGGCTAAATCCGTTTAGTGACGGAAATATAATCCGGATAAGTATTCCACAACTCTCTGAAGAGCGGCGTCAGGAGTTAATTAGAGTAGTGCGAAGAAGGCTTGAGGAAAGAAGAATAGCCGTGCGTAATCTGAGACACGAAGCTATGAACGAGCTGAAAAGTCTGGAAAAGAATAAAGAGATATCGCAGGACGAGCATAAGCGTGCCCTGAATCAGCTACAAAAGCTTACCGACTGCTTTATAGCTGATATCGAGGAGGTCGGGCGAAATAAGGAAGCAGAACTCATGGAAGTCTAGTCGGAATTGTAGGAGTCATAACATTGACTGACCAGATGAAAGCTACCACAATAAACATTAAAAAACTTGCTCGCCTGCCTACCCATGTCGCCATTGTGCCGGATGGCAATGGTAGGTGGGCAGAAAAGCGCGGATTACCCAGGCTTGCCGGACACAGAGCTGGGGTAAAAAAGATGCGCTCTCTAATTGAATATCTTAATGATTGCCAAATAAAATATGTAACGCTTTATGGTTTTTCCACGGAAAACTGGGGTCGACCTGGAGACGAGGTTGACGGTTTATTCCGTATCTTAAAGGAAAGGATAGATAAAGACGTTCCTCATCTGCATAAGAAAGGTGTTAGAGTCCGCCACCTTGGTCGCCTGGAAGAACTCCCACCATGGCTACAAGAAGCAATAAACAGGGGGATGGAGTTAACCAAGAATAACACTGGAATGACTCTCAGCCTTGCCTTCAATTATGGAGGGCGTGGTGAGATAGTGGATGCAGTACGTAACCTTGTCACTGAAGGCATCCCGCCTCAGAAAATAGACGAGAAACTGTTTAGTAGTTACCTTTATACTGCTGGTTGCCCTGACGTTGACCTGCTAATTCGCACCGGGGATGAACTCCGCCTTAGCAACTTCCTGATATGGCAAACGGCTTACAGTGAGTACTACTTTACTCAGGTTCTATGGCCCGACTTTACTAAGAAAGACATTGATAAAGCATTACTTGCCTATAGCCAGAGGGAAAGGCGCTTCGGCGCTCTATAATCGCGCATGCTCAAGAAAAGGGTCATAACTGCACTGTGGGGCATTCCTCTCATTATCGTTACCGTCTGGTTTGATAAACCGTTACCCTGGTTCACCATATTAGTGGCTATCTGGGGGTTGCTGGCTGCCTACGAGTTCTATCAAATGGTCTTAAGAGTGCCATCACTTACCTATTTCGGACTGGTCTGGACGCTGTTATTCATCTTGAGTCCTCACTTTGATTATGACTTTATTATCCCGGTTCTTTTAACTTCGGCTATGGTGTTATCTCTGATATGGCTCATATTGCGCCCAGAAAAGGAAGGGGCTTTTATTGGCTGGGCGTGGACAATAGCTGGGATTCTCTATGTAGGGTGGCTGTTAAGCTATTTGGTGGCATTAAGGCTAGATGCGGGTAGAAACTGGGTATTTTTTGTCCTGTTTGTCACCTTTGCTTCTGACACTACTGCTTTCTTCGTTGGCAGAGCCTTGGGAAGACACCACCTTGCCCCACGTATCAGTCCGGGTAAAACCTGGGAAGGAACTATAGCCGGGGTCTTCGGGGCTATCATCGTTAGTCTGCTTTTTATTATACCTACACCTCTCAGCCTGCCCCTCAACTACTGGCAGGCAGTACTTCTGGGCTTTCTGGTCAGCGTTTTTGGTCAGCTTGGCGACCTAGTAGAGTCCCTGCTTAAACGTAACGCTGGAGTAAAAGAATCAGGCAAGCTAATGCCCGGGCACGGCGGTGTCCTTGACCGGACGGATAGCATTGTCTTTGCTGGCATAATCGTCTACTTATATTACACCTTTGTTTATCCGGCAATAATGGTTGTCTGAATTGGCTGTAGCTAGTGTTTGATATTGTTTATCTACCTCACCCCCTTTGTCCCCCTCTCCCTCTGTCTGGTGTGTCATTGCGAGCCAGAGGCGAAGCAATCTTAATCTTTTAGTTTGCTTCGTCGCTCTGCTCCTCGCAAAGACTTTTATGCTCTAGGGGGATAAACAAGAGAGGCTTCGCCTCTCTTGGACTCTATTTAGCGCCTTGTTAAGAAATCCACAAATTTATTCATTGCCTTAATATTCCTTTGACTTTCTATGTGTATCTCACTATACTTTGCTCAAATCTATCGGGCTTGGGAGGGGAAAAATGGGTATACTCTTCACAGGTGCTACAATTATTGGTCTGCTATTACTCATTGCTGGTGGCATCGGACTCTTTATCACCTATACTGGCTTCGCGTGGGGTAGCCCTGAATGGGTGCAGGGCAATCTCACGTACGGAACATTTACAATTATAGGAGTGGCCATTCTTGTTCTCCTTGTTATTTCAGGACCAGAATTTGAATAATATCAAGAGACCGCGTTGTCCTGCCCAGAGTCAATCCCCTGCTTCAAAGGAGAGAGGGGAAAATAAAAAAGAGGCTTCGCCTCTCTTGGATTCTCTTTGTAAGTGGAAGGATTATAACTAAAGATTGGAAATAAGCTTATCTCTGAGGTCTGTTATCCCTGTTCCTGTTTTTACCCACTTTTGGCCTCGTTTCTCCCAGCCTTCCCAAGACATAGCCCTTCCTTTTCCATCGGGATAGTTGACATCTTCCTGTCCCCATATCCATTTGTAGGCTTTCAGTAGAAGCTCAGGATGCTCCCCAATGTAAGGTTTGCTCACGCTTAGGCGTTGCAAAACATCATCCGGTTCTTTTCCGTTATAGACTTCCTCAAGTCTATTAATTATTTCAACGGTTTCTGCTGCGTTCTGGCCTCCCTTTTGGGCTAGGTCATTATAAATGTCGTTATGAGTGATCAACCAAAGAGTCGAGTCTCGTGGATTGTAAACCCATACCATAATATCTTCACGCTTGATACTGCCAA
>JBHIFE010000014.1:0-20717 GCA_046760985.1 Dehalococcoidales bacterium | reverse complement strand
TCATCCGGCGTGCTGCCTTTCGCCCCAGTTACGTATTACCGATAGAGCCTGACGCCCTTATTACGCTTGGTTTGCTTGCTGTCTTAATTATTTCCTTTTTCGGTCTGCACGCCAGCGAGATTGCTCAAGGGAGCGAAGAAGCTGCCCGATACATGCCGGTATCCAGCTTTGTGGCAGCTACTTTTTTCTCAGGTACTCCGACAGCAAGTCTGGTTGGGTATGCCGGCTTTTTCTGGTGGATTTTCGCTATCGCACTTCTCGGGTTCATGAATTATCTAGCTGTTACCAAGCACATGCACATCCTTACCGCTATTCCTAACTGTTTTTTCAAGAGTCTGGTAAATGTTAATACCCAACCTCGGGAAGAATTCAAAAAGGGTAATATCTTTGGTGTTGGACAAGTTGATCAATTTACCTGGAAAAGTTTATTTGACTCTTATTCCTGTACCGACTGTGGTCGTTGTTCGGATGTTTGTCCGGCTACCTTCACTGGCAAGCCGCTAAACCCGCGGCTGGTCATCCATGATATCAAAGTCAACTTGTTAAAGAATGGTCCGCTAATGCTCAAAAACGGAGACACAGTACTACCCCTAATTGGTGAAGGTCAGGAAGGTAGCGTGTCTGAAGAGGTGCTCTGGGAATGTACCACCTGCGGTGCTTGTATGGAAGTGTGCCCGGTGTTTATTGAGCATGTACCTAAAATTGTTGACATGCGCCGGAATCTGGTGGAGATGAAAGCCAAGTTTCCCGAAGAATTACTAGCCTTTTTTGAGAGTATGGAACAGCGCAGTAATCCTTGGGGTATTGCCCCTGGGGAGCGTGTCAAATGGGCGGCGGAAATTGAGGTTGAGCCCTTTGAAGCTGGCAAAACCGAATATTTGTTTTATGTAGGCTGTGCCGGTGCTTTTGATGCCCGCAACCGGCGGACGACTTTGGCTTTAAGCAAAATTCTGAACGGAGCTGGCATTTCCTGGGGTATTTTGGGTAAAGATGAAATGTGTTGTGGCGATAGCTTGCGTCGCCTGGGCAACGAATTCGTTTTCGACCGTATGGCGAGAGAGAATATCAAGATGTTTAAAGAAGGGGGCATTAAAAAGATTATTACTCAGTGTCCGCATTGCTACAGTACTCTGAAGAATGATTACCGTCAGTATGGTATCGAACTGGAAGTTACCCATCACACCGAGCTAATCGGTAAACTGATCACAGAGGGTAAGCTAGGACTGAATAAAATCAAAGATCTGGGTAATTTGGTATTTCACGATTCCTGCTACCTGGGACGTTATAATATGATTTACCAAGCGCCGCGTAAAGCTATTGCCTCGGCTACTGGTCAGTTGCCAATTGAGATGGAACGCCACCGCGATAGGTCTTTTTGCTGTGGTGCCGGTGGCGGGCGCATGTGGATGGAGGAACCCATTGGCAAACATATCAATGTAGCCCGGGTAGAGGAAGCCTTGAAGGAAGAGCCGAGGACGATTTGTGTCTGCTGCCCGTACTGCATGACTATGTTTGAAGACGGACTAAAAGACAAAGGTGCTGACGATAGAGTACAGGTACTGGATCTGGCTGAGATTGTAGCCAGAGCAGTGATATAAAACGTAGCGGTTAGCCCTTGCCCCAGGGGTCTCTCTTTGATGTTGGCTGAATTATGGGGCTACACAAAACTTCGTTGGAGGTAGATTGTCCTAGCCATAACTTTGCCGCTTTCGGTAAGAAGCACCCCATCAATAATGTTGGCTAGTTTGTCCTTGTCCTGGATATCATAGTCGTCTCTCAAATTTACCAGCCAATCAGCATCATAGAGTATTTTAAAGTTCCGGGTATTTATCTTTCCTGGACTATGGTGGTGAGCAATGATTTCGCAAATTTCCTCAATTTGATTTTGCTCAAACCCCAGTCTGGTTAAGATTCGCCGGGCAATAGGCGGTCCTTCTTTCTCCTGATATTTGCCAATGGTGCTGCCATACTTCTTTTCGGCGGCATGAATCCCTATATCGTGTAGTAGAGCCGCCCCGATTACTATTGAATAATCTCCCCCCTCCCGTTCTAGTAGCTCCTCAGCGTATTCGGTTACCTTGAGGGCATGGTTAATTCTCTTCGCATCTCCCTTGAAATGGGCTTTCATCGCCCTTATCAGCGTGGCTTTAGTAGCATTCATGTTTCTCCGTTCTCAAAAGAAATAGTGAATCATCAAATTAAGCCGACCATGTTTTACCAGATACAAACCGGAGAATCTCATAACCTCCCGGATCCTCTCCCGATAGCCTGGTGCATAACAGTGAGTTTCGCATTTCTTACACATCGGCTTAGGGTCATAAGGGCATAGAAGCAACTTAGCTATGCCGTGGTTCAGTAGTTTCTGACAATCGTGGCATAATAGCAAGTTTTTGCTGCCTAGGCTATGGTGCAACCTGACATCTTTGATGGGAGAGGCACTTTTCGCTTCTTCTCGATGATTTTCCCGGCAGAAGATAGAGATGAAATTAGCCAATACCCTTATGTCTTTGCTTTTCTTGCGGTCTAATCTTTCAAATATTTTAGGCATTCCTTTTCTCTTGACTAGATGTACCAGTTTGCTGAGGCGGAGCGGGCGAACTTGAAAAAAGTGGCAAGACCGATAACCTCGTCCGCTTCAGGCACCAAGTCGTCACGGACTATATTGAGAGCGGACATGGTGCCGGCACAGGCATAAAGTCTCAATCCTAACCTCTTAGCATCGGCAAGCTGCTCCGGTAAGGGCTCAATACCCCCCGACTTGAGGCCGCGGTTGATAGCGTTCCTCAACTGATGCGTTGTCTCTTCCCCTAGATCTTCTAAGTGTCCGTGTGTGAACCGTCTCAGTCCGCCATAGGTCAGGAGCATGTGTACCTCCATTCCTGTGGCTAAGGCAACAAGGGCTAGCGACAGGGCATAACTTACCCGGTCGTAATCGCCACTGTGTAGAATGATGGTCACCTGTTTCTTATCCTGGTTGGTGCTCAAGAGTCACCTACTGTTTGCGTACGGTCACTGCCCACTTTAGGAGTGGAACTCCAGCAGCTCTAGCCTCTTCATATCGGCGGGCAAGATAGTCCAGCTGCTCCTGAGGCAGCCGCTCAGTGAGAATATTCAGTCCATCACAGTTGCTAACATGTACCAGCAAGGCGCGAGCTGCTTTAGCTGCCTCCTTGGCTTCCTCTGGAGACACAGATGGCTTGGACAGAAGCGAGGCTGCTGTTTGGGCGGTGCTGATGGCACCATCATGCTCATCAATGAGGCTGTCCACATATTCGCCCAAGAACTCCTTCATCGCCGGGTAAAGTGCTTCTTCTTCATATCGGAAATGTGGCCCTACCAAAGTGTCTATATTCCCTAAGGTCAGCCGTGCCTTTTCTATGTCACCTTTCTCCACGGCACTGGCTAAATCAAGAAGCAGGTCCCGGACTTTTCGGTGGTCATCCCTGAACTCAACTATAGGATCTAATCGTGCAGCCATTTTTTCCTCCTTAGCTAATGATTTTCTCTCTCACCCTTGGTCAAATTCTCGCTGTCGGTCAGTTTGTAGAGTAAAGCAGCAGTAGCCAATCTTCTCCATGAGCTCCTGCTCTGCCAGTGATAGCGTTTTGGCGTCCACATTCTTGAGGAAGTCGGCAGCCCTCTCCTTGACTAGGGCAGAATCGCTCTGTTTATTGAGTTCCCGGAGAAGCTGCTTCAATTCTTCTTTGTTCGCCATTTTAGCACCTTCTTTTATCAGTACTTTCGGTCGCCCTTTATCCCTATAGTTATTTCCGTGAAAGGTATATCTTTGCCACTGGCAAGAATTGCCTGCTTAGCCATGTGCACCAGACCAAAACAGCAGGGTACTTCCATGTGCACCACGGTTAGGCTCTTTGGCTCTGAATAGCGCAGAACCTCGGTAAGCTTTCTTAAGTGAGCCTCAAAGTTATCAAGCTTGGGGCAGGCGATAATCAGGGCATGGTCTTTTAAAAACTCTTGGTGAAAGCCGGGATAGGCGAAGGGAACACAGTCTGCTGCCAGCAGCAGGTCGGCTTTTTGCAGGAAAGGTGCAAACGGGGGGACAAGAGTAAGCTGGACTGGCCAGTGAGTGAGCATTGATTTGAGGGTGGTCTCAGTAATTTCCGCTGCCGGAATTTCGGTAGCAGTTCTTCTTTCAAACTGAGTAACGGTGGCTGAAGGACAACCACAGGGAAGCTCATCGGTAACCGGCTCTTTTGACCGCAAGTGGTGCTCAACTGCCTGTTCATCAAACTCCTCAGCTTGGCGCTCCTCAATAGTAATTGCTCCTTGTGGGCACTCCCCGAGGCAGGCACCAAGACCATCGCAGTACTGCTCGCTGACAAGTTTTGCCTTGCCATTTATGATTTGAAGCGCTCCCTCGGCACAGGCGGGAACGCAGAGCCCACAGCCGTTGCATTTCTCCTCATCAATTTTTACTATTTTCCGCAAAACTTTGGTTGTCATTTCTGCCTCCTTAGAGATTTTGTTGGGATGGCTATATTAGTCCTCACCTTTTAACTCTTTCCACCTTTCCTCTCCCAGGCACTGGCGGGCTGAAGCGCACCAGTCAATGCATGACGGTATTTTCTCCTTGTAGATATATTTGCCACACTTGTGGCACTTTACCTTCAATTCGTCAGAGAAGATTTCAACCTCAGCAGCGCAGTTTGGGCATTTGTATAGTTCTACCCGTAGTTTTCCTATATCCTGACCAGGGCACCGACTATACATCGCAGTACCACCTTTTCCAGTAGTTGTTTGGATTTTACTTTCTGTAGCTATGATAACAGCAAATGGCGTTACCTAACTATGATTTGAATCACACAAACAAACGAGTAAACAAACGGGGGATAGAGGCGAGGTAGTAAGAGGTCTTTTTGGCTTCTATACTAGCGGTGGACCTTCACTCAGTAGTCTTAGCTTGGTCTCATCAAGGATAATTATCTTGCCACGAGCGGAGCGAATAATCCCTCTCTCTTTCAGTTGGCTGGTAACCCGAATCACTGTCTCGGTGGTGGTTCCAGCCATATTAGCTATCTCCTGCCGGGTGAAGGGGAGAGTAGTGCCGAGCTTTGAAGAAAGCATGAGCAGGGTCATGGCAAGCCGCTGTTCAACTCTCTCCCCAGCCAGATCTTTAAGACGGCTCTGGGCAACTCTGAGTCGCCCTCCGAGGACATTGATAATGCTTAGGGCTACTTGGGGGCGGGTAGCCAGAAAGGAGAGGAAATCTTCTTTTTTGATTGCCAATACTTTGGTGTCAGCTACAGCTTGGGCTGAAGCCGGGTAAGGCTTACCTTCAAAAACGGCGACCTCGCCGAACATCTCGCCAGAGCCAAAGAAAGCGATGATGAACTCTTTGCCTGAAGAGGAGTATTTGAGAATCTTTATCTTTCCCTCGACAACAACGTAGAAGTAGTCGGGGGCATCCCCTTCCCAAAATACGAACTCATCTGGCTTGAAGCTGCGCTTAATAGCCAGCTTGGACAGCTCGGCGAGTTCGTTTTCGTTCAGGCTGGAGAATATTAGAGAATGTTTTAGAATCTCAGCTCGGGCAGCATACGACAAAGTTATTTACCTTCTTTCCACCAGTCACCTGACCAGCGCCTTTCTACCCGCAATCTCCTGATTCAAAAACCATTTCCGGACAGCTTCAATTACCTCGTCGGTATCATCGCAAACTCTAAGTAAGTGTAGGTCTTCTTCAGAGATAAAGCTATTAGCCAGGGTGGAAGCCCTTAGCCACTCCAGAAATCCCTTCCAGTAATCGCTATTGAATAATATCACCGGGAAAGGCTTTATCTTGTGGGTTTGCATCAAGGTTAGCACTTCAGTTAGTTCGTCTAGCGTGCCTAAGCCGCCGGGCATTATGATGAAGGCAGTGGCATACTTTACCAGCATGACCTTGCGGACAAAGAAATGACTAAAGGTTAGAGATATTGATGAGTAAGCATTAGCTGCTTGTTCCTCGGGCAGTTCGATATTTAATCCGACTGATTTAACCCCCGCCTCAAGAGCGCCTTTGTTGGCTGCTTCCATCAAACCAGGTCCGCCGCCGGTTATTATGGAGAAGCCCATCTCTCCGAGGCGACGGGCAATTTCTTCAGTTTTGGCATATTGTTCATCACCCGGCTTAACTCGAGCCGAACCCCATATAGTTACCGCCGGCTCTATACCGGAGAGTTTATCAAAACCCTCCACCAGTTCTCCTATTATCCGAAACATGCGCCAAGATTCTTCTTTGGCTAATTCATTTATCTCATATCCCTGTTGCATATTTACCTCCGTAGCCTCTCTTATTTAGAGTGATAATCCTGCCGGTTAAAGGTTGACTTGAGAAAATGGGCGATTTTCTGACTAATAAAGGGATACCAGAGCCAGATGGTGGCATGAGTAGCTGGAAACCAGGTAATGGCTGGTTTGCCACATGCCTCCCAAAAATCCAGCGTTGCCTCTCTGGGGATATACTCATCCCAAAGTGCATTTATCATCAATATTGGGCGTTGCCGAAGATAGGGGGTAAAGGTCATTGGGTCAGTGAGAAAACTTTTCCTGGGCGGAGTAACATTCTCAAATCCCTTCTCAGCTACCTCGGTAAGATATTGGGCATAAAGGGTCTGATGGTGATTATATTCAGTAATGGTGCGCTCAAATCCTTTTCTCATGGTACTTTTCCGGCTCTTCCAGCTAATCTTTTCCGAATTTCCGGCGGTGATAACAAAAACGCCCGACCCAATACGTTCGTCTATCCCCATAGTGATAGCCGAGACGAATCCACCAAAGCTTATTCCAATAACTGCTATCTGGTCTTCGTTTATCTCGGTTCGGCTACTTGCCCAATCGGCTACCTGCCGCACATCAATTACTGAAATCCGGTATCCTTCAAACCATTCTTCGGGGGTGAGGACGGGAAACCGACTTTTAATGACTTCTGGCATGCGACTGGAGTGAAACACAAAATATAGAACAAAGCAAGCCATTCCTCTCTTAACTAGAGATTGGGCTAGGAGTTTACAGGGAATTAGGCTGTGGTCTCCCATACCGTGGAGCAAAACAACCAGCGGGGCATTACTTGCCTGCCGCGGTTGAAAATAGTCACCACGGACAGTATTGTTTTCTTCATAACGAGTCGGGTGAGCACTGGGGAACTCAACTGTGTAGCGTAACCACTTCGGGGTCGTTTGCTTTAGCTTGCAGTTGAACTGGAGCTCACCACTCGGATAACTATATGGATTCATCTCTCAAGTTTAGAAATCTCTACTGCTATTCATTCTATATTGCCGTTATCCCTTCTTTCAAGTCGCTTTAAGCAGAAGAAGTTTCAGCAATATTTTGTGGGCTACTCCACACCCTCAGATTTTAGTGAAATTTTAATACCACTTTAATGGGTATTTAGGTTTGGTGAGCTAGAATGAAAGTATAAATGTGGACTCCTGGCAAAGTAAGTCATCCTATAGTGGGGCTGACATTGGGTAGAGTAAGTTATCCTAAAGTAGGATTGACATTGGGTAAAGTAAGTCATCCTAAAGTAGGATTGACATTCGCCATTTGGCGAACTACACTGGGGGTAGACTTGACATCTGCCATTTGGCAAACTATCATTTATGTAAATTGTAACTGAAAATGACACAGTTGGAGTGGGAGGTTAGTTGGTATGTTCAAATGGCTTGGTCAGTGGCGCGAAGCGAGGAAACAGCGTAAAGCTTCACCTTCGGCTTCAGTTCGTTCAATTCTTAAGGCGGCAGTAGCTGATGCAGAAGAGGTAGTTGCTAGTATCAAAGTGAGGGCACAAGTGGAAGCAGAGGAAGAAGCTGCCCGAATTATTGCTCAAGCTAATAAAGAGGCTGAGGAAATAAAAAAGGGTGCTGAGGTAACCATCGGAGAGAGAGTAGAGGATATTCTCTCGGTGGGAGGTGGAAAAGCCAAAAGCGCTGAGGTAGAGGTAAAGAAGGAGGCTCCAGTTACTGAAGGGAAGGCGGAGGAGGCTACCCAACCTCAATATCGGGTTGCCGGGGGGGAGGAGAAGCCGGCTGAGCCTGGAGAAGAGGTTACTGTTCCTGAGCCGGTAGCAGCCAAAGTGGAAGAACCTTTGGAACAGCATCCCCCGGAGGAAAAACCTAGCCAGGAAGAGCCCGAACCTAGTTTGCCAAAACAGGATACCCACTCCCTCTATACTGGCGAGGTGGAGCTAGCTGTAGCCAAGCCGGTAGACCTGAAGATGGTGGCTAAATTGTATAACTACTTGCAAGTGACGCCTGAAATAAAGCTTGTTCATACCGATGGCTCTTGGGATCGAGGCACTACTATAACAATCACCCTAGATAAGCCGATTCCCTTAATTAGTGTGTTATCGTCAAAGATACCTGAGGCAGAAGTAGCACCAGAGCGACCGGAAATGGATGGCTTTGTCAAGGGAAAGAAAGGGGTAAGAAGAATCAAACTGTCCTTAAAAGAAGTGTAGCCCTTCTAGTCATGGGTAATCGCTGAGAGGTTGTGGGAATAGGGCTTTACTTATTAGATTACCTTGGGAGGAGAAAAATGAAGTCAGTGCAAGGAGAAGTGCGGAAAGACTTAAGCCGGATGCTGGTTGAGGCGGAGCTTATTTCCGAGGAACAGCTAAACCGTGCCATTGAGTTGCAGCGCCAGAGTGGCGAGAAGTTGGAGCAGGTTCTGTTACAGCAGCGCTTGATCACACCTCAACAACTCGCTTTCTTCACCAGCCTGCAACTGGGGATTTCCTTTGTCAATCTGAAGAAAGAGGGGGTTCGCCCCCACGCATTAAAACTAATCCCGGAGTCAATAGCTAGAAAATATGGCGTCATCCCGGTAGATACGACCAATAATACCATAGTGATAGCCATGGAAGACCCAAGGGACATTGAGGCTATTGAGGATTTGGCAGCGGTAACAATGAGAAGGGTCGAACCGGTGATTAGTACTTCTCAGGATATCCAGGAGATGATTGACCTCAACTACAGAGTTGGCGGAGAGATTGAAGAGCAGCTAAGTCAAATTCCTTCTCGTTACCGGAGCACAGGGGTAAGGGAGGCAAGAGTCTCGGCTGAGGCAATTGCTCAAGCCCCGGTTGTTCGGGCTATTGACCTTCTCATCAAGCAGGCGGTGAGAGACCGAGCTTCCGATATACATATTGAGCCTCAGGAGGACAAACTACGCGTTCGCTATCGTATTGATGGTATTTTGAGCGAGGTGATGACATTACCCTTGAGTGTGCATGCCCCGTTGCTTTCCCGAGTGAAAATAATGGCTGGATTAAATATTGCTGAGCGCCGCCGCCCTCAGGACGGGCAAATCACTTTTGACATGGGAGATAGGGAGGTAGATATCCGGGTGGCTACCTCAAATACTATATACGGGGAGATGTCAGTGCTGCGTATTCTAGATAAAGCCTTTGCCTTTATGCCTTTACAAGAGATAGGCTTTCTACCTGATATTTTAGCAAAATACATGCAAATGATACGGACTCCCTTCGGCATGATATTAATCAGTGGTCCTACTGGTTCGGGCAAGACCACTACTCAGTATGCCACGGTTAACCAGCTTGATGCTGTTGGGCGTAATATCCTAACCATTGAAGACCCGGTGGAGTATCACTTTGGCAATATTAATCAGATGCAGGTCAACCCGGCGGCTGGCGTAACTTTTGCTACCGGACTTAGAGCCGCTATCAGGCTTGACCCTGATGTCATTCTGGTAGGGGAGATACGTGATGCTGAGACGGCTCAGATAGGCACCCAAGCCTCCATAACCGGTCATCTGGTACTTTCATCGGTTCATGCCAATGATACGGCGAGTACCATCATCCGAATGATAGACCTGGGAGTGGAACCTTTCCTTATCGCCTCGGCATTGATCGGTGTTGTTGCCCAGAGAATGGTACGTCGTGTTTGTCCTTATTGTTCCGGACCGGCTGAGGTCCATCCTGATGAGCGTGAAGCTTACGAAAAAGAATTAAAGGAAGAGCGGTCGGAATTCATTATTGGCGCTGGTTGTAATTTTTGTGCTGGCACCGGCTACCTGGGACGGACTGGTATCTTTGAGGTTATGGTGGTGAACGAGGCGATAAGGAGGTTGATTGTGAGAGGTGCCAGTTCTGATGAAATTCGTAACCAAGCCACTGAAGAGGGCATGGTCTCACTATGGCACGATGGGATGTTGAAGGTAAAAATGGGTATTACTACTCCCTATGAAGTCTTACGTAACGTCTTCTCTATCAAATAAGGAGGAAAATGGCAAGAACCCTTGAAGTTCCCAGACGGCAGAAAGAAATAACTTATCGCTACGTAGCCTCCACTGCTCAGGGAAGACTGGTGCGAGGTACAGTTAAAGCTGCCACCGAGATTATGGCGGAGCGTCTTATTGTCGGAAAGGGGCTCAACCCGGTAGAAGTTGGAGTTGCCCCTTCTATGTTCAGCCTGGAAGAAGCTTTTCCCACTTTCTTCAAAGTCAAACCCCGAGATATAATCGTCTTCTCCCGGCAGTTGGCTACACTTCTCCGCTCAGGCATTCCACTACTGCCCGCCCTGGAGATTATTCAGGAGCAGGTAGGCGGTAGCCGAGCCTTTAATAAGATTCTGGGAAGTATCACCCATGACCTTCGCTCCGGGGGCTCATTTTCTCAATCCATTTCCAAACATCCCAGAGCTTTTAACGATATCTACTGCAGGACGATTGCTGTCGGAGAAGAGACCGGGAATCTGGAAACCGTTTTGAACCGGATGGCTGACTATATTGAGAGGGGGTCAGAAACAGCGCAAAAGGTGCGCAAGGCTTTGACCTATCCAACAATGATTATTGGGGTTGGGGTGATGGTAGTTGCTCTGCTGATAACTGTAGTCATGCCCCAGTTGATGGATATGTTTACGGCTATGAATGTAGAACTGCCTTTACCCACTAGGATGCTCATTGCTTTAACCGGCTTCGTCAATACCAACACGCTTTATCTTCTAATAGCTGGAGCGTTACTGGTTGCCGTGATACTGTGGATGGTGAAGCAGCCCATGGGAAGGCGGCTATTAGACCGTCTGCGGATAAGTATCCCTATTATTGGTCCTCCCACTCTTCTGGGGGAGTTAGGTCGATTCGCCCGAACTTTGTCAGTGCTGGTTAGTGCTGGGATAAAATTGCAGGAGATAATGGAAATACTGCCACAATCCACCAGTAACAGGGTGTTTCGTGACGCTCTAAATCAGGTCCATGAGAGGCTGGTTATGGGGGAGGGACTATCCGAACCAATGTCCCAAATAAATATATTTCCGCCTCTCCTGGTCCAGATGGTAGCTGTGGGTGAGGAAAGCAATACCCTTGACTACACTATGGGTGTTGTCGCCGATTTCTACGAAACTAGTGCTGAAGAAAAAACTACTGCCATGGTGGGGATGTTAGGTCCTCTCAGTACCATTGGTGTCGCTCTGCTGGTCGGCTTCATCGCCATATCGGTAATTATGCCAATGTATACCCTTACCGGGGTCTTTGGCTAATTGACAAGGGATAGTTCACCAGTCGTACTGAAGGTGGGGGCAGTGTCAGCTTTAACGGGTCTCAATGTTATGAGGTGGCTATTAAAAGAGAGATTTAAGATATTCCGGCAGCAAACAGGCTTCACTCTGGTGGAAGTCTTGGTTGCTATAGGCATTCTGAGTGCTATTGCCGTGGGCTTACTGTCAGCCCTCCAGACGAATGCTAAATCTACCCGTAACCTTGATGAGCGTGTGGAGGCGGCAAACCTGGCTACCGCCTACATGGAGACCATCAAAGAGCTGCCCTATGCTGCTACCTACCCCAGCGTCGGAGATTATGTCACTGTTCCCTTTCAGTATGAGGTGGTCGTTGAAACCGAATGCTCCAGTGATGGCACCAATTTTGGTCCTTGCACTGGCAGCGATAATGAAACCTTGCAGAAGATTACGGTAAACGTATCACGGGAGGGGAGACCGGTTTTCTCACTGTGTACTTACCGGACTAAGAGATGAACCAGAAGGGATTTACTCTGATTGAAATCACGGTGGCTATGGCAGTAGGTGCCATGTTGCTGGCAGGCATACTAGCTGCCATCTATCAGGTTGTCTGGGGCAGCGCCCGGACTAATGACCAGGTTATTGCCTTGACCGACGTAAATCACGCGACTCTGTGGATCAAGTACGACCTTCAAATGGCTCAGGAAACTAACCTGATTGATGGAGACCCCATCCCCCAGGGCTCACTATCATTGCGCTGGGTTGATAATACTGGCTGGGCGGAGGAAGAAGAGCGAAATCACTCTGCTAACTACACCCTGTCAGGTACCGAGCTGCTGCGCAATTACGATGGCACGGAGAGCATCGTCGGCAGGCACATTACTTCTATCGGGTTTACCCAGAGCGGCAAGGCAGTCACTTGCAACATTACCGCGGCTGGTCCGGGGATTACCCAACGGACTGAGCCGTTCACATTCAGCGTTGTTACCCATCTGCGACCTGAGGAGCTCTAGTGATGAGGAAAAGAGAAATAGGACAAGCCTTAATTATGGTATTGATACTGCTGGCGATAGGGGCAGTACTGATAGTCCCGGCGCTGAGGCTTACCAGCACCTCCCTCAAGAGCAGCCAGATTATTACCGAGCAGGTGAGGGCGCTGTACGCGGCGGATGGGGCGCAGGAGTATGTGCTGTGGAAGCTAGCCTATGATGGTTATGGGGCTACCTTTACCTATGACGGACAATCGGATAACTTCACCGTGGAGGTGTGTGGTACGCCGGTGGATGTTACCGTGGTCATGCGGGCAACGGAGGGGGCAGGGGGGGTTTGTCTGGCTACGGATGACGTCATCAGACCGACGAAGACAGTTTCCCCCGACACTGTTCCTGATGGTAGCTCCCGAACCTATACCTATATCATACGCCTGGAGCAGCTCAGTGACAATACCTCCCAGGGTCTGGATGCGGTTTATGACATCCTGCCCAAGTCGTTCGGCACTGGTTCGTACGTGCCCGGCAGCAGTTACATCAGAGTGGATGGCGGCTCGTGGGAGCCCCTGGGGGACCCTTTGGCTGAAAGCAGTGGGTATGGTGGACAGGAACGACTGCGGTGGCCGGCTTCGGGTAACTTCACCTCGCCGATACGTGACTTCGCTGTCAGGCAGGTGAAGGAAATAAAATTTCAGGTGGCAGGTTCTTTGCTAGACGACAGAGTCTACTATAACTGGGTAGTGCTGGAGCCGTGGAACACTGTCAGCGGACCGACGGCGAATATTACCGTGGGGAGCGGGAAAACCCCGGAAGGCGGTCTGCTTGAAGTGGATAAGACCTCCTACCCCGAGGTTATCCAGCCGGGCGTGGAGACGGATATTGAGTATACCATCAGTATCACCAACCTGGATGATGAAACCCACCAGATTCAGGAGATAACTGACTACCTCCCACCCGAATTCTACTATAGCACCAACTCTACCAGTGGTCTCACTACCTTTGAACCACAGATAAGCTATGAAACTATGTGCGGTGCAGAGCGGCAGGTGCTGCTGTGGACAGTAGATGAATTTCCCGGTGGTAATGCTGTCTCCATCGCCTCTGGCGAGACGCTAACACTTACCTTCTGGGCACAAACCACCAAAGAAGTTTCAGGTACCTACTACAATGAAGTTACCGTGGTACCTAAAACCCCTATTCCAATGATATTTGAAGACATTGGTGTTACCTATGAGAACTATAATACTAGCTATAGCTGGAACACGGGCACGGTCATCGTGCCGGCATACGACTCGCGGGCGGATGCAGATGGGCTAACTATTGATGCCAATATGGCATTGATACTAGGAGGTATCTCTATCACATCATGGCAGATATATTAGGCGGCAGTCATAATGTCTGTCCTGATTAAAAGGAGGACGAATGGAAGATAAAGCTGAAGTTGCTGAGCAGGTGGATGAGGAAACTGAAAGACTGGCTGCCCGGAGAGCCAATCAGAGAGCCAGGAATGCCAGGTGGGACCTTGACATTGCCGTATTTCTCTTTGGAGTTTTGACTATCGTTATCATCTTGCTGTTTCAGGGGTTTGAAATTGAAATCGTGGCACCAGTTGCCCTTTTTGGCTTAGTCATGGTCTGGTATGTGGGGTGGCGGCGGGGCAGGCAATTATACCAGAGTTTCTATGAGGAGGAACTAGCCAGGCTGGTGCAAGAATCGGGAAGGAAGGGAAAGAAGGTAGAGGAAGCGATAGAGGAGACAATTGAGGAGAAAGTTCAGAAGGCACTACGTGAAAGATGGCGATAGCCAGAAAAATGCTGGCTTCATCTTTTACTA
Source organism: Dehalococcoidales bacterium (assembly GCA_046760985.1). GTDB lineage: Bacteria > Chloroflexota > Dehalococcoidia > Dehalococcoidales > RBG-16-60-22 > JBHIFE01. The sequence goes on along the minus strand of JBHIFE010000014.1, from coordinate 6,424 downwards.
GGTAGAAAGGTTATCAGACACCGGAAAGATAAAAAATATGGAGAATTTACTAGCCAGAATCGGTCGTTTGGGATTTCTAATTTTAGTCGGTGTTTTCCTAATTATCTATATCGCTCTTGGTATTCTCTATTTCCAGCAGGGAACAAAGCAAAAAGACTTGGAGGAGCAAATCAACAAGTTGCGCATCGTAGTTGCTAAGCCGTTGCCCAGCCCCGAGAAGTTAAGAGCAGAATATGATGAGGTAAACCGTTCTCTCTCCCCTATGTCAGTACCAGAAGCCATTGCTATACTCGTGGGCATAGCTGAGCGGAGTGGCATTGATGTTGCTCCTGGCAGCGGTAAGTTTAGTGTTCCTCCCCCGGGTGACCCTAAGATGCAAAAAGTGGGCGAAGGTAACTATCAGATTCTGCCTTTCAGAAGTGTCAAGGTGCAGGGTGACCCTGACAGCGTGACGGCTTTCCTCTCTGACCTTGATTCAGGTAAAACGATGAAGACACTAATACTGAAGAAGGTAGATGTTAGCTGGACGCAAATAAGGTACGTGGGTGAAGAGGCAGCTAGAAGAGAGGAGTTTCGTGAGGTGTTAGCCGCAGTGACTGCCATGATGGTTGATAACGCCCTTGACGAGATACCTAATCCAATCAGCTATGCCAGTGGCAATGCCACTAACTATATGGGGGACGACCCAAACACAGTGGGAACGCTGGAAGGCTTCCCTGATACTACCACCACGGCTACCCAAAAAGGCTATACCGGGGCTGGCACTCCCAAGGATGGATACCTGCTCTATGAGCATGACAAAATTGTTACCGATAATGCCACGCAGTTTGAGACTGTCAGCTATATTGACGAGCTCACCACCCAATATTATTATACTTGTGAGACGGATGGGACGGTGCGCCAGTTTGACGGACCAGATATAGCTACGGCGACCGAGTATCTGGGTAGTGAAGAGTCTAGGACTGAGACTATTGTTATCTTGGATGTTGACCTCTATACTAAACCATCGGGGGGTGGCTGATTTTGCTTAAGAGAGGCATAACCCCGCCTAAGGGAGTCTTAGCTCTGGATATAGGTACTGCTATTCGGAGGCTTGGGGAGACCATAAGAAGGGCGATAAGAAAGCGGATAGCTGGAAGGGTAGTAACCCTTGATATAGACGGCGACGCTGTCAGGCTTCTGGAGGCTAGAGGGGGGGTGGTGAGAAAGTGGGCGAGCGTCTCTCTTGAACCGAGCAAGGTGGAAGGGGAGGCAGTCTCAGAGCAGCCAGCTTTGGGTGTGGTGGTTAAACAGCTGATGGCTTCAAGCGGCATAAAGGCGAAGAAAGTCATTGCCAGTCTTAGCGGCCTTTATTCAATAAACCGCACCCTGACAGTGTCTAACCCACCTCCGGGATTAACGCTCCAGGAGGCGGTTCTAGATGTGGCGAGGGAGACAATGCCCTTACCCGAAGATAGGCTATACCTCACTTGGCAAACTATTGCCACCACCGAAGGTGGGCGGCAGGTTCTCTTCGTGGGGGTGCCACGAGATACATTAGACGATGAAGTGCGGTCATTGAGGAGAGCAGGCATTCATCCCCGCATACTGGAACTCAGGGCTATGGCGCTAACTAGGGCGGTAAACAAGGAGCAGGCTCTTATCCTTAATATTGAACCCTCCAGTCTTGATGTCATTGTGGTAGTGAATGGAGTGCCTGAAATCATGCGCCCCATTGCCTGGCAGCCCACTGACCTTACTGTAGAAGAAAAGGCAGAGAATTTGGCAACAACCCTGGGGCTGACGGTGGACTTCTATAATTCACGTCATCCTGATGCTCCCCTTGACCCAGCTACTCCTCTTATTATCACCGGACAGATGTCTGCTGACCTCACCCTGATGGAGAAGCTGCAAGCTAGGTTAGAATATCCCGTTGAGCCGTTGGCACCACCGTTAGAATATTCCGCTGACATGCCTGTCTCCCAGTATGCAGTAAGTATCGGGCTTGCCCTAAAGGGGGTGGTGCCATCTAAAGCTCTTGAGCAAGCTGGCTATTTACCACTTGATATGAATCTTCTGCCTGACATTTATCAGCCATGGCGCCCGGCAGCAAAACAGCTATATGGCTTTGGTCTTATAGTAGTTGCCATGGCTCTGCTTTTCCCTCTATACCAGACAACCACCGAGGCGATGGACAGGACTGCTGCCCTTGAGACAACCTTTTCCATTCTTGATAATAAACTGGAAATGCAGAAGCTGGAACTTAAAAACCGTGAGCCTCTGCAAAAGGCAATCAATGAATATCATGCCATTGTCAATATGGGGGGCAACTTTACCGAGGACATAGGAGTCATTACCAGTGAAGCGGAGAGGCTTGGTGTTCAGGTAAAGTCAATTGCTCACGAAAGCAATAATATAACCATCAGCTGCCAAGCAGAAGATTATATTACTTTTAGAAAATACTTAACCGCTCTGGAAGAAAGCGGTCGTTTTTCCACCCCCATTCCTCCCCCTGAGGGTTACCCCTATACCACCGGCGGCACTATTAAGGTACAGCCCAAAGTCAGTGAGTAAGCACCTTATATGCGACCGACGACCTTAAGGTCATAGAGTTCAATATAGCCGCATTTCGGGCACGAATAGAGGGTGACCGAGAATCCGGTGGAGGGCTCAGAGCTACTCATCCCTCTTTTTACCAGCTCAAAGGCACCCTCTGCCTGCTGCAGTTGGGCTTTACAGTAAGGACATACTTTGGTTGGATAATCCATAGTTTTATCTCTTTTGCCTCTTCCTCAAACTTACACTCCAGCCGACTCACAGTAGGACAGGTGCCCGTTTATATGCCTCGGACACCTGTCCTTCACTGGGTACGCTCAGCCAGTTAAGCTGTTAGTAGGTATATTCGGTTCCACCGGGCGTGTCATACTGGTGTATCGTTCCATCGGCGTCACTGGTGTAGTAATAGGTGGTCTGGGTAAAGGTGACATAGTTGACCGCCGGACCAGAGACACCACCTCCGGTGGCATCATGACCATGGAGTACGTATCCATTGTCGTCGCCTGCTGCATAGGCGGTACCATTGGGGTCAGTTTGCTTGTCAGCACTGCCTGCCACTGAAGTAGGATCTGGGAAAGCGGTCATGTCATTAGTGGCATTGGCGGAGGCGGTGATGGGATTTGGTATTGTCGCCAGACCATTATCAACCATCATGGCAATTACCGCTGAGGAGACGTTATGGTACTCGGTTCTTCTTGCCTCCTCCTCTCCTCTGCCGAGGAAGCGCCCCACATTGGGGATAACCACCGCTGCCAGCACGCCGAGGATGGCAACCACAATCAGCAGTTCAATCAGGGTAAAACCTTTTTCTCCTTTCCTAGGGAGCCTCATTTTTCACCTCCTTCCCAACTCGTCCTTTTTCTATTCCTAGCCAATTAACTTATTAGTAGGTATATTCGGTTCCACCGGGCATGTCATACTGGTGTATCGTTCCATCGGCTTCAGCGGTGTAGTAATAGGTGGTCTGGGTAAAGGTAACATAGTTGACCGCCGGACCAGAGACACCACCTCCGGTGGCATCATGACCATGGAGTACGTATCCATTGTCGTCGCCTGCTGCATAGGCGGTACCATTGGGGTCAGTTTGCTTGTCAGCACTGCCTGCCACTGAAGTAGGATCTGGGAAAGCGGTCATGTCATTAGTGGCATTGGCGGAGGCGGTGATGGGATTTGGTATTGTCGCCAGACCATTATCAACCATCATGGCAATTACCGCTGAGGAGACGTTATGGTACTCGGTTCTTCTTGCCTCCTCCTCTCCTCTGCCGAGGAAGCGCCCCACATTGGGGATAATCACCGCTGCCAGCACGCCGAGGATGGCGACCACAATCAGCAGCTCAATCAGGGTAAAACCCTTCTCCCCTCTTCTGGGTATTCTCATTTTTCACCTCCTTCTCCCAATTATTCTGTCTTTTTCAAAAACTAGTCGTCCCTTAAATAGACTAGCGTTTTAATCGTAGGGCATTATGTGGCTACCTGCAATCGTGCAAATGGGTGATTTTTGAAGTAAAAAACTAGTACTTTTGGGTGATTACGTCTCAATTCACAGACTTAGGTGTCATTGCGAGGCACACAGTGCCGAAGCAATCTCGAAGAAAGAGCGGGACTATTATAAGGGATTGCTTCGCTTTGCTCGCAATGACGGCGGGGCTTCGTTTAGAGTTGCGGGGGCTCATTGTTCCTTATATTTGACAAGCCCTTTTTCAACTGCGTAAGCTGCCGCCTGACTCCGGTTAGCCAGATGCAGCTTCTCCATAATATTGCGCAGGTGTGTCTTTACCGTGCTCTCAGAAATGAACAGGGAATCAGCAATCTGCTTATTGGTGGCTCCTTGAGCTACCAGTTGCAGCACCTCTCCTTCTCGTGGGCTCAAGTTAGCCTCGGCTTCTTGAGTGGATTCCCTCTCCACCCCGGCTTCCAAGTCTTTGAACTCGGTGAGCAGCTTTGTTGCCATGATGGGGGAGATGATAACTCCGCCTTGGGCAATATTAAAGATAGCCTGAACCAGCTCATCGGGTTCAGTATTCTTAAGGATGTAACCCTTGGCACCAAATTTCATAGCGGCGAAGAGGTCAGCCTCGTTATCAGAGACGGTCAGGACGAGGATATTAACCTGTGGCATTTTGGTTTCAATTGCTTGAGTGGCTTCCAATCCGCTACAATGTGGCATATTGAGGTCCATCAGAATTACATCAGGGACAATTTCCTCGGCTTTCCTAATTGCCTCCAGTCCGTCTGATGCCTCCCCAACTACCTCCAAGTTTTCCTGGTTAGTCAGTACCGCAGTGATACCCCGACGAAATAGGGCATGGTCATCCACCACAAGTACTTTAATGGTATCCATTTTATAACTTCACTTTTTCAATAGGCAGGCTGACCCTTACCTCTGTCCCCTCTCTTGGGGCAGTAGAGATGGTCAAACTGCCGCCAAGCCCCTCTGCTCTTTCTTTTATGATGTTCAGTCCGTGGTAGCCGGGAGGGGACTTTTCAAGGTCGGCAAGGACGAAGCCTTGCCCATTGTCCTTGACCATCATCTCTACCGCCTGCTTGGTATTTTCTAGTTTTACTTCCACCCCACTGGCTAGAGCATGTCTTCTGACGTTGGTCAGCGCCTCTTGAGCAATACGCAGCAATTGCAACTCAGCCACCGGGGAAAGCTGGGGGAAAGCTTTGGGGGCATCAAATTTAACGCGGATACTGTTATTATTGCCAAAATCCCGGGTATAGTTTGCCAGGGCTGGTATTATGGGAAGAGTCCTGGTCTCGATGCTTAATTGGTCGATGGATTCCCTGATATCCTCATAGGTGTCCTGGACTACCTCCCGAATTTCGCCAAGCTCGGTGATTGCCTGCACAATGTTCTGGGAGGAAACCGAGTCACTTACCTGCTTTGTTTTTAGATTAAGGTAACTTAGTGACTGTGCCACACCATCGTGTATCTCTCGGGCAATTCTGCGGCGCTCCTCAAGAATAGCCTCTCTTTCTATGCGCCGACGAATATTCAGATTAATGCGGTAAGGCACGGTGGCACAGACAAAGCTGAAAAGGGTATAGACTATCAGCAGGGTGAGGTTGTGTCCCTGCATAATCCAGGCAATTCTTGTGATGAACTGGCTTAGAGTCAGGTGGGTAATGGAGAGGACGAGAGAGGCGGTAGCCGCCAAGGAAAGGGCAACTTTTTCCTCAAAGAGAAGGGCGGCGGTCATAATCGGGGTGAGGGAATAGAGCAGGAAGCTGCTGTTTAAGCCGCCGGTATAAACAACCAGCAGTATGCAAAGCACAAAATCGCCCGCCAGAATTAGATAGGTCATCGTGCTCCTCTCTCGCCAGCGGAGAGGGGAGAAGACTCTCAAGATAGTATAGACCCCCAGTGTGCTCAGGATTATATAGAGTTGAAGGGGAGGCATTCTTGGTATACTCAGCACCATCGGCGTTACTTGAGTGAACATCACCGCCAGGGCGTAAGACAAAAACCGGTAAACGGCTAGAAACTGGTATGCTTCTCTTTCGTATCTGGTTTGCATTTTGGTATCTTCCGGCTTAATTAATTTAAATAGTAGTTCGTCAAGTAGCGGATGTCAAGGAGTTAAGGAGGGGCTGTTTTTCTCCCGGAGACTCTTGTTCAGAGCACTCTCAGCGGGTAAAATTAGACTGTGAATGGAAAGGATGGTTGGAAATGGCTGAGCAACTAGGTAAGATTGAAAAACCTGAAGCCGAGCACTTTACCGGCAAGAGAAAGCTCTGTCTTATCCCCCTGATATTTTGTGGAGAGGATGCTCCGGCTGAATATGTGGAAAAGTTTAATCTCTACTGGGAGCAGGTGGTCCAGCATGTAGCTAACCTTGAGTCGAAAATAGGGAAGGTGAGCCATATTTACCATGAATCAATT
>JBHIFE010000013.1:0-21852 GCA_046760985.1 Dehalococcoidales bacterium | reverse complement strand
ACTTACCTCCTCCAAGCACAGGTATCTTACGAACAGAGACTATACCATATTCTCGCAGACTAATCAAATCGTAGAGATTGTCTAACAACCTTGCTGTATGAAATATCATACTATATCTATTGCCTTCTTGGCGATAGCCGTTGAGACGGTTTTCTTGAAGCTATTAAAGGATTGGTCAGCTAATTGTTCCCCGCTGCGCAGGCGGACGGAAACAGTGGAGTCAGCTACTTCTTTATCACCTACCACAAGCATATAGGGTATCTTGTCAAGTTGCGCCTGCCGAATTTTCAGGTTTATCCTTTCCGACCGAGCATCAACCTCTACCCGAACCCCCTCATTTTTGAGTTGAGCTTCTAGCTTATGGGCATAGTCTAGGTGGCGGTCAGCTACTGGAATCACCCTTACCTGCACCGGTGCTAACCACACCGGGAAAGCGCCGGCGTAATGTTCAATGAGTGAAGCCAGAAAGCGCTCCATACTGCCCAGCACGGTGCGATGTACCATCGCTACCAGATGCTCTTGTCCATCTTCGCCAATGTAAGTAACATTGAAGCGTTGTGGGAGGTTAAAATCAACTTGAATTGTCGGACCCTGCCAGGATTCAAACTTAATATCTATTTTAGGTCCATAAAACACACCCTGTCCCGGGTCTATCTCGTAGTCAAGTTTTGAACGAGCCAAGGCTTGGCGTAAGGTATCGGTAGCCTCTTCCCAAACCTCAGCGGTGCCAGCATATTTTTCTGGTCGGGTGGAAAGTAATACCTGATAGTCGGTAAAACCAAAGGTGTCTATCATAAAGAGAGCTAAATCCAGCACCCTGACTACTTCCTCTTCCAACTGGTCAAAACGGCAAAAAATATGGGCATCATCTTGGGTAAAGCCCCGGACTCGGGATAGACCGTGCAGCACCCCGGAACGCTCGTAGCGATAGACAGTGCCCAATTCAGCGTAGCGCACCGGTAGCTCACGATAGCTGCGTAACTTGGTTTTATACATTAAGATATGTCCCAGACAATTCATCGGTTTAACAATATATTCCTGCCCTTCCACTTCCATCGGACTATATAAGTAATCACGATAAAACTCCCAATGACCGCTAGTTTTCCATAAATCCAGTTTGGCAATATGAGGAGTATAGACAATATCATAGCCGCGCTTAACATGCTCATCCTTCCAGAAGTCCTCAATGACACGGCGGATAATGGCTCCCTTGGGGTGCCAGTGAACCAGCCCGGGACCAGCCTCCTCATGGATACTGAACAGGTCAAGCTCCTTGCCTAATTTCCTAGGGTCACGACGGGCAGCTTCTTCAAGCCTTTTCAGGTGTTTGGCTAAAGCCTCTTTGGTGCTGAAAGCAACGCCATATATTCGTTGCAGCATTGGGCGATGCTCATCACCACGCCAGTAAGCGCCGGCGATACTAATCAACTTAAATGCTTTTATCTCCTTGCTGGAATTCACGTGGGGTCCACGACACAAATCAGTAAACGAGCCTTGCTGGTACAAGTTAACCTTCTCGTCCGGAATTTCATCAATTAACTCCAGTTTATAAGGCTGGGTGGCAAACAGCCGCCGAGCCTCTTCTTTAGTTACTTCCTTTTTAATGAAAGGCTCATTTGAAGCGATTATTTCACTCATCTTGGTCTCAATGAGTGGTAAATCATCAGGGTTGAGCGGGCGGGGTAGATCAAAGTCGTAGTAAAAACCATCTTCAATAGCTGGACCGATGCCAAACTTGGCGTCAGGGAAGATAGACTGAACCGCCTCAGCCATAATATGAGCTGCCGAATGCCGCATTATCTCCAGCTTTTCATTTTCTGCTTGTTCTTTCCCTGGAACCACTGCCCAAAACCCCCCATTAGTTAACCGGAACTAGGTAAATTTTACCTCCCTCACCACGCTCTTTGACTAGCTCAGAATACATCAGCGGGGTTAGTTGAGCATCCATTTCTGCCTCAGACAGATTGAGGTTTTGTTTTACCTCTTCCCGGGTTACCTTGCCTTGGCTCTTAATGAACTCATAAACTTTCTTCTGCAATTCAGTAAGCCCCTCGGTGCCCTTCATCCCCAAGCTCTCTCTGGTGTGGGTAGCTAGATAGGTTGCCCATGGGTCACATTTCCCGCTATGTAAGGCAACCTCAATGTAACAGTCCTCACATAATACTTGCCCTTGATGTGAGAAGCTCTCCTCCCCGGGGATTTCACGACCACACCGACTGCACTTCATGGTTATTAACTCTTTCTGGTGATTCTACGGTCTCTTCAGGGAATGCGCCAACTTGCCCATTTATCTTTATCTACCTCTCCATTGTAGGCTGATTTAGGTGTTACTCCTCTGGCGATGGCAGCCGCCAGAACAGCTTTGGTAATATCGCCGGCAATGAAGGGAATGGCTCCCATCATGAGAAGGGTAGTAAAGGTTACTGGTTCTCCTTTCACCAAGTTGAGCCAGAGTCCAAGCTGAAGTAGACCGGGAACATAGATCAAGGCAAAGTTAGCAAAGAGCATGAGCCCGAGCATGCTCAGGAAGCTTCTTGACCTGATATACTTATCAGTGAAGTGACCTAAGAAAAGAGCAGCCAGGATAAAACCAATGATGTATCCCCCGGTAGGTCCAGCAAGGTAACCCAAACCACTGCCCCAACCAGTAAACCAGGGGACTCCGGCAGCACCAAGCCCAGCATACATAGCCAGACTTATGCCTCCCCACCACCTTCCCAGGAGGACACCAGCGAGGAGTACAGCAAAGGTTTGACCAGTTATTGGTACCGGGCTCCAAGGAAGAGGAAATCTAACCTGTGCCATAAGACCAGTAAGACAAGCTATGCCCACGGCTAGAGCTAATTTCTTAGGTATACTTAGTTCATACCTCCATCGGAAGACATCATATTTGGTTCGGTTGATTCTGGTAGCAATCGCCATGTTTACCTCCTTGGTTATTTATTAGTCATGTTTGAACACTACTTAAAGTCAGTGTAACTAAATAGTTATTACTTAAACAACCAAACAAAATCAGGGGAGAATATAGGTCAAAATTCCACGGCGTATTCTACCAAATGCCGGATAGATAAGTCAACAAGAGGGGATATGAAATACTTGATCCTTGAGCAAAGTATTCCAAAGACAAGCAGTGAAGAAGATAGATATGTCAGCTTTATTTGTTTGTCTTTTCAATGCCTATGATAGCAATTTCTATATTACTGCCACACTTTGAGCAGGTTACATTAAAAGTAATGGGCTGCTTCATTACTCGTTCAACTACTGCGGTAATCACTGAGTCAATGTTATCTAAGCGCTGGTCTAGCATATCTAAGCGCTTCTTAATATGTTCAACGTCTAGTTCCTGCTCTTGGCTTACTGGATTGGATTCGTTATTCTTCGCCAAGATGGTACCCTCCCGAAGATTATAATTAGCCTCATTATACGGGTCAGCTAGCAGTATGTCAAAAGTTAAGCGGGCAGGCGCAGCAGGAATATTTCTATGCCTTAACCGTGCTAACCCCGATGTAGCCCACCAAATTGGATTTACAAGATCGGTAGGTATCTTTTAAGCTCGTAGTCGGTAACTTGAGTTCGGTACTGGTCCCACTCAATTTTCTTATTCTGGATGAAAGCGTCAAAAACGTGGTTGCCAAGTGCTTTTCGCACTACTTCGCTTTTTTCAGTGAGCAGGGTAGCCTCAAGGAGACTGCCAGGCAGAGTCCCTATCTTCCTTCTCATTCTTTCCCGCTCGGTCATCTCGTACACATTCTCTTCCACTGGAGGGGGGACTTGATATTCTTTCTCAATGCCTTCCAGCCCAGCCGCCAGCATCACACTGAAGGCAAGGTAGGGGTTGCAGGCAGGGTCAGGCGAACGGAACTCAATCCTAGTTGCTTTTTCTCTTCCCGGTCTATACTCGGGGACTCGGATAAGGTCAGAGCGGTTGCGCCGTGCCCAAGAAAGATATACCGGCGCCTCATAGCCGGGAACCAGCCGCTTATAGGAATTGACCCACTGATTGGTAATAGCTGTGATTTCTGGAGCGTGCTTTAATAGTCCAGCGACAAAGCACTTACCTACCTTGGAAAGGTGATATTCATCGTCTTTGTCAAAGAAGGCGTTTCTATCACCCTTAAACAGTGACATGTGGGTATGCATACCGCTACCATTGATACCGAAAACCGGTTTAGGCATGAAAGTGGCATAAGTCCCGTACTTCAGGGCTACTTCTTTGACCACCAAGCGATAAGTCATCACATTATCCGCCATGGTCAGGGCATCAGTATATCTCATATCTATTTCATGCTGGCTGGTGGCAACCTCGTGGTGGGAATATTCAACACCGATGCCCATCTCCTCCAAGGTGAGGACCGTTTCCTTTCTCATGTCAGTGGCGGCATCCCGGGGAGTTAAATCAAAGTAGCCCCCCTGGTCCAGAGCCTCGGTTCCTTGGGAATCGCGAAAGTAAAAGTACTCCAGTTCCGGTCCTACATAGAAGGTATAGCCCATGTCGGCTGCTCGTTTCAGGTTTCTCTTCAGAACATACCTGGGGTCGCCTTCAAAAGGCTGACCGCCGGGTCTTAAAATGTCACAGAACATTCGAGCCACGGCGCGGTGCTCTCGGGGGCGCCAGGGAAGTATTTGAAAAGTGTTGGGGTCGGGTAGAGCTACCATATCGCTTTCATCAATGCGGGCAAACCCTTCAATTGAGGAGCCATCAAAGCCCATTCCATCCTCCAGAGCATCTTCCAGCTCCTCTACAGTAATGGCAAAGCTCTTCAGAAAACCCAGAATATCAGTAAACCACATCCTGATAAACTTAACATCGTGCTCTCTAGCCATCTTGAGAACATATTCTTTGCCTTCTTCCCTGCTTCTAGTTACCAATTTCTACCCCCTTTTGGCGTTTTCAGCCTGTAACTGTTACACTATGACCTCTTGGCAATATCTTACCATATCCAACCCCAGTTAGCACTACCCCCAATCTGGGAACGGGAAAATCTACCGGGGTTGACGAACCAATTTGGCTGATTATAGAATACGGCGGTATAGGAGCACCCTCATTGATTAGCAAAACCTAATCAGATTTCAGGAGTTGTAGCATGAAAGAAGTAAGAATTATACCCTGCCTGGATGTTAAGGATGGACGGGTAGTCAAGGGAGTGAATTTTGTCAACCTGAGGGATGCTCGTGACCCGGTGGAGGCAGCCGAAGCCTACTGTCGGGAGGGGGCTGATGAGCTGGTCTTCCTGGACATTTTCGCTACTGTAGAGAACAGAAAGACAAGACTGGAATGGGTGAAAAAGGTCTGCGACGTGGTTACTATCCCCTTTGCCGTTGGTGGTGGTATTGGCGGTATTGAGGATATGCTAGCACTAATTGACCTTGGCGTGAACAAGGTCTCAATAAACACGGCGGCAGTTAAGAATCCCCAACTTATAAAAGAAGCCTCCAAGAAGTTTGGTAAGGAAAGGCTGGTTGTCGCTATTGATGGGCAGAAGAATCCCCCGAGTAGTGCTCTTCCCCGACTTGAGGTAGTGGTGAAGAGCGGTACTGAGTCCACCGGGCTGGACATTGTTGATTGGGCAAAGCAGGTGGAAGAACTGGGAGCCGGGGAAATATTGCTCACCAGCAAGGATGCTGATGGCACCAGAGAAGGCTATGACCTTGAGATGACCAGGGCAGTTGCTGAAGCAGTAACCATACCAGTTATCGCTTCCGGCGGCGCTGGCAGACTGGAACACCTTTATCAAGCAGTAACAATCGGGAAGGCAGCCGCGGTTTTAGCTGCTTCCATCTTCCATTTCGGGGAAATATCTATACCTGAAACCAAAAGATATCTCAAGGAAAGGGGAATACCGGTAAGAATATAGAGTTCCCTTTGGCTATCTTCTCTATTGATTTATACCAACTATGAAGGTATAATTTCAAAAACAGTGGAGATGCTTTATACCGCATAAAACATTAAGGAGGGAGTCAAATGCCTGAGGAAGTGATTGGAAAGGTGAGTGATTTCTTTGCCCATCCGGTGGTAGCTGGCATTGAGCTGACCGGAACCCTGAAAGTAGGTGACCGGATTCATATCAGGGGGCACACCACTGACATGGAACTCACTGTCGATTCCATGGAAATTAACAATGTGAAGGTAAATGAAGCTAAAGCCGGGGATTCGGTAGGAGTCAAGGTTAGCGAGCGGGTGAGGCGAGGAGACACGGTTTATAAAGTTACCGACTGAGTTAAAGTATTAATTAAACCACCTACAGTTGATTATTGTCGCCTTTTAAAGCTAGCTTATCGTCTTGATAAGGTTAGCCATTTCAATGGCATTTACTGCGGCTTCAAAGCCTTTATTTCCCACTTTAGTTCCGGCTCGCTCCACAGCTTGCTCCAGGGTATCAGTGGTAATGACACCATTTATAATCGGAAGCCCAGTCTCCAAGCCTACTTTGGCAATACCCTTGGTAACTTCAGTGGCAATGTATTCAAAGTGAGGAGTGTCGCCACGGACCACAGCCCCAAGGCAGATAACGGCATCATATTTTTTGGTCTGGGCTAATTTCAGGGCAGTTAGGGGAATTTCAAATGAACCTGGTACCCAGGCAATTTCTATGTCTTCCTCGTTAACACCGTGCCGAAGCAGAGCATCCTGGGCTCCCTCCAGTAGTTTCTTGGTGAAGAACTCATTAAAACGGGAGACAACCAGCCCAAACTTCAGCCCTTTTCCCAGTAACATGCCCTCAAAGCGTTTGCTCATTGTAATTCTCCTTTGTTTTTATTTATACTATCCCTAATTATCGGTAGCCTTTGGTACTTTTAAGGTATGACCTAATTTTTTCTGTTTTGTTTCTAGGTAATTATAGTTATAGGGATTGGGAGAAGCAACAATTGGTACCGTCTCCACCACTTTTAGCCCGAAGCTTTGTAAGCCTATCACCTTTTTGGGGTTGTTGGTGAGCAATCGGATGTTGTGTAAGCCCAGTTCAGCCAGGATTTGGGCACCTATGCCGTAGTCCCGGAGGTCGGGAGCAAAGCCCAGGGACAGGTTAGCCTCCACAGTGTCTAGTCCTTTATCTTGGAGAGCATAAGCGCGAATCTTATTATGGATACCGATGCCTCGTCCTTCCTGCCTCATATAGAGGAGAACACCTCGCCCTTCCCCAGCAATGGCTTTCATTGCCAGATTAATTTGCTCACCACAATCACAGCGAAGACTGCCAAATACTTCACCGGTAATGCATTCACTGTGGGCTCGGACTAATACCGGCTCGTCGGTGGCTACATCCCCCATTACTAGAGCCAAATGTTCATCAGGGTCTATGTCGCTTCTATAGGCAATGGCGGTGAACTCACCATAAACTGTTGGCAATTTGGCTTCAGCTACTCGGTGCACCAGCCGTTCGTGACGGTAGCGGTAGGCGATAAGGTCGGCTACGGTGACAATATTAATTCCAAACCGCTTTGCCATTACTTTGAGCTGGGGCAACCGTGCCATAGAGCCATCTTCACCTAGAATCTCACAGATAACCCCGGCGGGATAGAGACCAGCTAGTCTAGCTAAATCAACGATAGCCTCAGTATGTCCCGCCCGCACCAGAACACCACCTTCCCTGGCTCGTAGCGGGAACATATGCCCCGGCTGGATTATATCTTCTGGCTTAGTCGCCGGGTTGATTACTGCTTTTACTGTCTCGGCTCGGTCGGTTGCCGAAATGCCGGTGCTTACCTTGTGTTTGGCTTCAATAGATACAGTAAAGGCGGTGGAAAACTTGGAAGTATTTCTATCTACCATCATGGGAATCTTCAATTCATCTAATCGCTTGCCGATGATAGGCAGACAGATCAATCCTCTGGCGTGTTTTGTCATAAAGTTAATCGCTTCCGGGGTAATCTTCTCCGCAGCTAAGGCTAGGTCACCTTCGTTCTCTCTATCTGCATCATCAACGATGATAATGAACTTGCCCGCCTTTATGTCTTCAATAGCTTTCGGAATGCTAGTTAGTGCCATGTTCACCTCTTCCCCGTCAGAATAGATTACCTTACTAAGAAGCCGTGCTCCGCCAAGAAATCAACGGTTATGCCGCTGCGGCGAGCCTGGCTAAGTTGTTCTACATATTTGGCAATAATGTCCACTTCCAGATTAACCAAATCACCTACCTGTTTGCTACCTAGAGTGGTATGCCTCTGAGTATAATCAACTACCGAAACCCAGAATGAACTAGCATCGTTAGCTGTAATAGTTAGACTAACCCCGTCAACGGCAATAAAACCCTTCTCTACGGTAAAGCGCATCACTTCAGGTGGAGCTTCAAATCTAAACAGCTTTGCCCCACCAGCCCATGTAACTGAGGCTACTCTTCCAGTATCATCCACGTGCCCCTGTACCAAATGACCGCCTAATCGTCCGCCTAGAGCTACCGGACGTTCTAGGTTAACTCCGTCTCCAGCACTCAGCAGACCAAGATTAGTCCGTTTCAGTGTCTCAGGCATTATATCAACGGAAAATGAATTAGCTTTAGAATCAGTTATTGTCAGGCATACTCCATTAACGGCAATGCTGTCGCCCGGTTTTAATCCAGGTAAAACATCACTAGCGGCAATGACAAGATTCCCGGCTTGTGCTGAGATAATTTTCCCTACCTCTTCTATAATTCCGGTAAACACCTTAGTTCCTTGACATAAAAGGGCATTGCCATTCTAGCATCTCTCACCCCGAAAGTGCAATATTAAAGTCATTTAAAAACCTATCCCCCTTACCCCCTTTCTTTATTATATTATTATTTTGTTGAGGGAAGGGGGGAGTGTAAGTAAGAGAGGGCGAAGCCCCCCTCTCTATAATCTCTTCCCCCTCTCCTTTCAAGGAGAGGGGGATAAAGGGGGTGAGGTCAGTAAACAATCGCCTTACTACTGGATGCTATATACTACTTGAACGGTTAGCCTAACCTCGGTCTCTCCTGGGCTAATTGGTGGAGGAGGTGCTGGTGCGGGCACTGGTGCCATCTCAACCTCTGCCCGATAAGGAATAGGAGGAGGGGGGATAAGACCGCCACTCTCATTAATATAGGTCGGTCTGCCTAACTTTACCCCGCTTAACTCGGCTAATTGCTTGGCTTTAGCTTCAGCATCAGCCATAGCTTTTTGTCTAGCCTCTTCATGATAGATAGAGGGGTCATCTACGGTGAAACTTATGCTATTTATTCTAATGTAGTCACCGCCAGCCTTAGCTACGGCATCAATAATAGCGCCGGTATCTTCTACCTTCCTGACCTTAGCCGTCACTGTATTGGTCACCCGGTAGCCGATAAGAATTTCCTCTCCCCTCTCTTCCGCCCATCTTCTCACCGGGTAGATACTGAAGTGCTGGGTCTTAATATCCTTCTTAGCAACACCATAGTTATCAAGCTCAGCGACTACCGCGGTCATAGCAGTGGACGCTTGGCTTTGAGCCGCGGCCACGGTAATATCCTGAGCTTCCACCCCCAAACTGAGGATGGCTACGTCAGGGACTACGCTAACCTTTCCCTCCCCGCTTACCCAGATTCCTGTGTTTTGCTGACTGAAAAGCGCGCTCCATGCTTCAGCTTTGGGAGGTGATGGCGCAGTGAAGCCTCCACAGCCAACGGTGCTGACAGCAATAACCAATAGTGCCAAACCAATAGCCAGTAATAGTTTTCGTCTCATTTATAATCAACCTCCAAGTTATTATTCGCACCTATTGAGGAGTATATCTGATGCTCAAGATGAAATCAAGCTAGCTTTAGCTGACTTTCTGGGGTATCTACGCCTAGGCAGCTCTAGTGGTCTCATTCATTGTTAAGGGTATTGTTTGCTGCTTGAAGAACTATTCCAAATATTGCTTGATTAATGAACGATGTTCGTCAACTAATTCATCCTGTTTTCCCAGGAGTCCTTTCAATTTTGCGACACTTACTAGATGAAATGACATAGAAGCCTCAATTCCCATTTCTTTAGCCACATCAGCTATCCTTTGACGTTTTTCTATAAATGTCTCTTTCTTAACTGTCGTGAAAGCCTTTGGATGGCTAGAAATGTAGGAAAAAAATTTCACTCTTTCCTCATCCGAGCACTTCGTCGCCAAAATAAATTCGCAAAGAGTTCGGACTTCTTTCGGATGTTCATTTATTTTATCCCTGTATTCCTTTATTTTGGCGTACTCTCCCGTTACCTCGTGTAGCTTATCCAAATTAAGTTCTTGAGGATATTCTTCTCTTATTTTTCGGTGCAATTCCAGACATTCATTTATTTCGTTTTTTGTATCCCTCATTTAGTTATATGAACCCCCCGTACTGCCACTCAAATTTGACCGAGTCTATCGCCGGCTCTTTGCTTCAGGCGTTTCATCAGCTCCTGCGCCTTCCTCCGGGTTGTTCTTTTTCCAGAGATGCCGTCCCTGAATAGTACTTGGCGCACCCTGCAATAGTCCTGTCTCGATGTGCTTCCTTAAGCTAATTTGATGGGCAACACCTTGGCCCAGCAGTTGGGCCGCAGCTTGGCATAAAGCTGGGATTAAACCTGCCTTTCGAGCTACCCGTAACGGCAAAACTGCCAAAGACCTGCACCATCTTATTGCTGCCACATCTTGGGCAGGTTACTTTCAAGCCTCTCTCCTTCTCAGAGATGGTAGCCCGTATTTCTGCCTTCTCTTGGCATTCTATACAAATATATTCATAGGTTGGCATGTTTCCCTCCTAAACCTGGTTCATCTTCTCTTTGATTGCCGAGATTGCCTGCTCTGGAGTAGGAAATCCCAGGGAAACAACCTCGCCATCTAGCGCAATGATTGGCAAAGCCATTGCGCCGAAGGAGTGCACAAACCGGACAATTTGAAGATGGTTTCTCATATCGTTGCCATTTGTTACATTGAGCACTTCTACTTGGCAAGCAGTTTCCTTTTCAATCGTGCTTTTAAGGCTCTGAATCTCCTCCTCTGTTTGACCTATTGGACCACAACAGGAAGATTGTGGACCGCAGGGAAACGTGAGCGGCATCATAAAGATTCTTACAGTTTTGTTGGTAGTTGTCATAATTTCACTCCTTCTTTCAAAAAGGTGGCTTACAATGAGATTCCTTTTTCTTCTTTATAGGCTTATAAATATAGTCCGTTAAAAACTTAAGGGCAGCATCTTTATCTCTATCCACGACAATTACCTCAAGCTCAAGAATTTGTCTTTGGTCTAATGCAATTATTTCTTTGCCTTCCATTTAAAATCAACCTCCTTAAAGGAGATTAAACAAATAACCGGCAATAACGCAACCCAGAAAACTCAGTACTATGTAAAGGACCAAAACTCTTAGTTTGAAGACTCCAGATAGCAATACCCAGGATGGGAGTGAGAGCCCCGGACCACCCAACAGGTAGGCAAGGGTAGCGCCCCCTCCCATACCTTTGTGGATAAGAGCCAAGGCTGTAGGCACCTCAACGTAGGTGCAAACATAAGCCACGACCGCTACCCCAGCAGCAACTATTACCGAATTCAAACTTTCCCCACCCACAAAATTGACAATTACACTGGTGGGGATGAGCACTTTTATGGCTCCGGCAATCAGCATAGCCATGACAAGGTAATAGTTTAACTGGAGAAAGAAGTCCCAGCCCGTTGAAACAGTCTTCTTCAGCCCTTGGCGAAAAGTTAGATTTGCGTCACCTGTGGGCAGGGCAAAGCAGGCGGCTGTCCCTGCAGAGGAAAATCCTTTTGTCTGGGGAAGATGCCACATCCCTTCCTTATCTCTATCTAGAATACCTGCCTCGGCAAGAAGATAGAGTTTTTCCTCTTGACCCGGAGCAAGGGTATTTGCCGGAAGTTTAGAACTTTTAGACAATGTTATGGCTGTCTGAAAGGCAAACTGCTGAAGCGCTGGAGGAAGGCTTGGGGCGACATTTAGTTTAATAAACCTTCTCAAGAATCTTTCCTTGCTTTGCCAATAAGATAGCACCGAACTCACACCAAGGGCGATGGCAAAGCCACCCAGAACCCTGGCAATGGCTAATTTCCAACCCAAGATTCCTGCCGTTACGATGACGGTTGGTATATTAGCCATTGGTGCCATAATTAGAAATGCCATTGTTGGACCAAGCGGAATCCCGGCTTGAACCATTCCAGCAAGGACAGGGACAATGCCACAGGAACAAATAGGAACTATGCTACCGCAAGCACCAGCCAAAGCATTGGAGCCTAAACTCCCATATCCCAACCTCTTTTTCACTTTTTCCCACGGGACAAAGGTCATAAGAGTGCCAGCAATGAGCATACCAACAAGCCAGTAAGGAAGGAGTTCGGTAAGAACCGCAGCTCCCTTTATATAAATGAACCAGATTACCTGTGGGATGTTCCATGAGAGGGGCGTATCAATTTCTGCAATCTTGACTTCCTCACCAGTAATACCCTGAGGTTGCAAAAGTCCATATCTGAAAAGGGCAAATGCTGAAAGGTCATTTGCGTAGACGTAACTAACAGCGCTCACGGCGGAAACAAGAACAAGTAAAAGATAGACCACTTCCTTTTTATTTGGCTTTCTGAACACAAATATCTCCTTAAGACAACTCCATTAACAATCTTTCCCACGCCTCACTATTAAGACCGACTACACATTTGTCACCTTCTCTTAGTGAGAGGCGGGCTTCTAGTCTTTTCCTGTCTTCCTGAAACACCTCCCGGGGAATAGAACACACTGCCTTGAATAGGAACCTTTGAAACTCGTCGGCTGGTTCGGCAATAGAGTAATAAACCCATCTTCCTTCCTTTGTCTCTTTCAAGAGCCCAGCCATCTTTAGTTCCTTCAAATGTCGGGAAACATTGTATTGAAACTCGTTCAGGGCATCCATTATTTCGCAGACGCAAAGACTCTTGTCTGTTGACAACAAAACCCCTACTATTCGTAGTCGGGTCTCATCAGAGAGAGCCTTCATCGCCCTAATCAAATCCTGCATTGCTTACCTCTTGAGTTATAATAAGTTAATATGCACATATTCACATATATCTTACAACCTTTCTTACCGCATGTCAACCTAAATTGGATTTTTATCAACCAACCTATTTTGAACTGCTGGGTGCCCATAATGTTATAATTAGATGATGAACGTTTTAGCCGGACTCAATCCAGCACAGAGGGAAGCCGTAGAGACTATTAGTGGTCCGGTGCTGATTTTGGCTGGTCCGGGCAGTGGCAAAACCAGAGTCATCACCCATCGGGTGGCTTACCTGATTAAGGTCTGCGGAGTTAATCCCCGCCGCATTATGGCAGTTACCTTCACCAACAAAGCTGCCCGGGAAATGGAGGAGAGACTTCACCGACTGGTCAGTGGTTCAGTAAATGACTTAACCATCGGCACCTTTCACGCCATTTGCGCCCGTATCCTGCGCCGGGATGGCAGAGCCATCGGCATTGACCCCAGGTTTGTTATCTACGATGCTGAAGACCAGATAAGCTTGATTAAGCGAGCTATTCAGGGGGTTGGTCTTGACCCCAAGCAATATGCCCCTAGAGCGATACAATCAGCCATTACCGCGGCTAAAAGTCGGTTGTTAACGCCAGCCGACTACCTTGAGCGTAGCCGTAGTTATTTTGATGAGGTGGTTCACCGAGTCTATGAGCGTTATCAACAGCTATTGGCGGAAAGCAACGCTCTGGATTTTGACGACTTATTAATGAAAGTAGTCCATTTATTCCGGCAAAGTCCCGAGGTCTTGTCTCGGTACCAGTCGAAATACCTGCATCTTCAGGTAGACGAGTTTCAGGATACTAACCTGGTTCAGTATGAATTAATGAAACAGCTAGCCGGGAAATTCCGCAATCTATGTGTTGTTGGCGACCCCGACCAATCTATTTACTCCTGGAGGTTTGCCGACCTGCGCAATATCCTTAGTTTTGAGAAGGACTATCCCGAGGCTAAAGTGGTGTTGCTGGAGCAGAACTATCGCTCGACCCGGTTGATTCTGGAGACAGCCAGTCATATCATTTCGGCTAATCAGCAGCGTAAACCGAAGAACTTATGGACGGATAATGAAACGGGTGTGCCCACCACGGTGGTTGAGACCTATACCGAGCAGGAGGAAGCCCAGTTTGTCGTCAATGAAGTAGAGCAACTGATAAATCGGGGAGAGTTTAAGCTGAGCGACTGCGCCATAATGTATCGGACCAATGCTCAGTCAAGAGCCCTTGAGGAGGCTTTTATTCGTTATGGGGTGCCTTATAAGCTGGTAGCCGGCACTCGTTTCTACGAACGACGGGAAATTAAGGATATTATTGCCTATCTTCGGCTTATCCAGAATCCTTACGATAGCGTTAGTCTGCTCCGAATAATTAATGTTCCGCAGCGGGGCATCGGACAGCGTAGCCTGAGTGAACTTTCCCAGTGGGCAAGAGCAACGGGTGTCCCGGAGTATAGAGCATTGCAGCTGTTGGCTGAGCCGAAGCAGAATGAAGCGCACCGACCTCTATTCAGCTCTCGTATTCTTAAGGCACTGGTTGGTTTTGTTGACCTGATGGAGAGATTTGTTGCCCAAAGTAAGAAACTGAATCTGGTTGATTTGTTTGATTTGGTGATAGAAAGTTCCGGTTATAAGGACTATATATTGAGTTTGATGGATGGGGAGGAGCGCTGGGAGAATATCCTTGAGCTACGCACTGTAGCCCAGGAATACGGTGATTTGAAGCCTCGCCAGGGTCTGGCTACTTTTCTGGAAGGAGTAACTTTGGTATCTGATGTGGATGGGCTTGATGAAAGTGTGCCAGCGGTAACCCTGATTACCCTGCATCAGGCTAAGGGTCTGGAATTCCCGGTGGTGTTTATTGTTGGTATGGAGGACGGTATCCTGCCCCATATCAAGTCGTTTGACGACCCAGAGCAGTTGGAGGAGGAGCGGCGATTGTGCTATGTCGGTGTTACCCGAGCCAAACAGAGGGTATATCTGGTGCGTGCCTTTCGCCGTAGCCTGATGGGAAGCAGCCAGCCAAGAGCTCCATCACGCTTTTTGCAGGATATACCACCCCACCTGATTTCAGGTGGTGAGATGTGGCAGGGGGAGGATAGCCAGATAGCTACAGCCATGTATTCCTGGAATAGACCCGCAGTGGCTAACTTGACGCTCCCTGAATTAAAGGCTGGCGACCACGTCCACCATGCCCAGTTTGGTGACGGGGTGGTGGTGAGCTGCCAACCGATGAAAGATGATGCCGAGGTAGTAGTTGTTTTTGATGGAGTCGGGGTGAAAAAGCTCTTACTCAGTTTTGCTAGGCTGGAGAAGGTGTGAGCCACCTCTATTCCACACCCCCCTTACAATTTTAACTTTCCCACCCATCCGCCCTCGCATCACCTATGGCTTATCTCGTAGTTTTATCCCTACCCCTCTTCCAGAGTAGAAGAAAGCGAAGCTCTTAGAATGTGGGGCGTTCAAGAGGGGCGCCAGCCCCTCTTTCTTTTTCTTCTCCCTCTCCTTGGTAGGAGAGGGGGACAAAGCGGGTCCCCAGGAAAATCGAAGATTTTTCTGGGTGCTTAGAGGGGGTGAGGTAGATAAAAAATACTTTGACTGAGTTAAAACAAAAGGTTAAACTCTAAACGGGGTATTGACATTTTACACGAAACCGTGTATAATTTCATTTAAGGTAGTTTGTTATGCCCATCAAAGTCTTAGACAAACAAGTAATCTCCCAGATTGCTGCCGGCGAGGTAGTGGAGAGACCGGCGTCGGTGGTGAAAGAGCTGGTGGAAAATTCGCTGGACGCTGGTTCAAGCCAGATTGCCATTGAGGTCAGGGGTGGTGGGGTGAGCCTGATTAGAGTAATTGATAACGGTGTCGGCATTCCGTCGGCTGAGATTGGGCTTGCCTTTGAGCGCTATGCTACCAGTAAGATAGGTAGTCTGGAGGATTTACAGTCTATTGGTAGTCTTGGCTTTCGTGGCGAGGCGTTGCCCAGCATCGCTGCCGTAGCCCAGGTGGATATTGTTACCTGCACTGAACGTGCATCGGTAGGCACTTATCTCAGTTTAGCAGACGGTGTTATCGTTAGCCGGAAAAAACAGGCACGTTCTCAGGGGACGACGGTTACGGTGTGGAATCTGTTCCGCAAGGTGCCGGCAAGACTAAAATTCCTCAAGTCGGTATCTACCGAGAATAGTCATATTGCCAATGTGGTCAGTCAGTATGCTCTTGCCTTCCCCGAGGTTGGCTTTAGCTTGCTTATTGATGGCAAGTCGGCGTTAAGGACTGCCGGTCGGGGTCGGCTGATAGATAGTGTCATTGAAGTTTACGGCATAGAAATTGCCCGCAATATGCTGGAAATTAAGGACAGCGAATGGGAGGGTGGGACAGCTTCACCACGGATAACCGGGATGGTCGGCTCACCGGCAGTAAGTCGTTCCAGTCGGGACTATCTCAGCTTCTTTATCAATCGCCGCTGGGTAAGCAGTCGCCTTTTATCTTGGGCGGTGACGGAGGCTTATCATGGGCTTTTGATGGCGGGGAAATACCCGATAGCGGTGCTCAATATTTTACTGCCTTTGTCTGAGGTAGATGTCAATATACATCCGACCAAGAGCGAGGTGAAATTCCAGAACGAGCGCCGAGTTTTTGCTGCCGTCCAGAAAGCGGTGCGACAGGCTTTGGTGGAACAAATGCCAGTGCCTAAAATTGAGGAGGTAGCGACAACCTATGTATCTCCCCCAGGGCGGGAGCCGGCATTATGGACATCAGCTATGAGTGATACTCTTACCACTCCGCCGTCAGAAACTCCCCAGACCATGGCGGCATCCCTGCCGGTGCTGCGGGTATTAGGTCAGCTTATGAGTAGCTACATTATCGCTGAGGGTCCCGACGGATTGTATCTCATTGACCAGCATGCCGCCCATGAGCGTATCCTTTTTGAGCAGGTTAATCAGCAGAGGTCAAGGCAGGAGATAGAGGTTCAGGGTCTGCTTGAGCCGGCAACATTTGAGGTTAATCCCAAACAAGACGAGGTTTTGAAATCGCGCTATACTGACTTGGCTGAATTTGGTTTCTCCATTGAGCCTTTTGGCAACAGGACTTATCTAATTCGGACGGTGCCACATTTGCTGTCTAGTAAGGACTGGGCGCGGACGCTCAGAGAGTTGTTGGATTCCTTTTCTGGAGAGAGTGAAAGCGGGTGGAGGGAGGAGATAGCCACCTCTATTGCTTGCCATGGTGCGGTGAGGGTAGGGCAGGTGTTAACCGATGACGAGATGCGGGAACTGGTGCGGCAACTGGAGCAGGTAGCCACTCCTCACACCTGTCCCCACGGTAGACCGGTGATGATTCACCTCAGCTCCGGGCAGTTGCGGCGGGAGTTTAGGCGGGGCTAATGGTACTATATCTCTTTTGCTGATGGCTTCTGAATCAATTCCCACCTTACCATACCATCCTCAATCAGCTGACGAATTTTACTTTCCTGAGGGGTGAGCTGGCTGGTCTTGCCCGTTTTTATTTCCATAATGACTATTTCCTCAGGGTCGCCTCTGGCTAGACCGGGGAAAACTATTAAGTCTATGGGACTGCCGATAAATCGGGCTTCAGTGGGGTCATATTTAAACTCGGGGAGGTATGGGGCTAGCTGCTCAACAAATTTACCGCCTAATACGGCTCGACTCTGAGTAATTGCTTCCCTTATTGCTCTTTCCCTTTCTTCCTCCCCTCTCAGTATTTCTGTCTCTTGCCATTGTTTGAATTTCCGTTCAAACTTTAGCTCCAGGAAATAGTAAATCAGGAAAACACCCAGAATAGCCGCGACCACAATGATGGCAATTAAGGCGATGACCTCCATTACAAACCTCCCTAGGTCTTAATTAAATGCATTCTAAATGTCGGGAGTGTTTAAGAGGGGCGAAGCCCCTCTTTTCAATATCTCTTCCCCCTCTCCTTAGAAGGAGAGGGGGATACAGGGGGTGAGGTCAATAAACAGTCTTGCCGGTTTAAGTTCAATCTTGGTTGGTTTCACTTCAACCTATCCTCAGTCAGCTTGTTTTTCTAATTGTTCGGGGGCAAATAGTTCTTTGATTTCTGTACCATCTATCTTCACCAACAAATGATATCGTAATTTTAAACCAACAGTACACGCTCGGTTCTATCACAATGCCCATTTTACCAAAGTATGGAGATGCACTATCAATAATCTTTACTTTATTACCTGTTGCAAATCGAATTCGTCTCTTCATAGTGTCCCCTCCTTATGTTGTCTTCATGACAGACTGTGAAAGGGTTGGTATTCATTATCCGTAATATTTTCTTTTGCTAATTGGCTTACCACCTTTAAACGGATGTCCAGATATAAGACCACATCTAACCAACCATGTATGAACTGAACCTCTTGCCGAATGGAATTTACCCAGGTGGTTGCTGGCTGCTGCCGGGTTTGGTCAGGGGGATTTTGGCAGCGCATAGAGGACAGTCCTGTGGTGTGTAGGTGGGCGTTAGCGCACGGTGACAGCTGAAAAGAGGTACGCCAAATTCCAGCTTCTGCTCAGAGCGGTCAACTAATACACCAACGCCAATTACTTTACCACCCAGCTTGGTTACCGCTGCCATAGTTTCACGTATGGAACCACCCGTGGTCAGAATATCATCAACGATTAAAATTCGTTCCCCGGGGTCAATGCTGAAGCCGCGTCGGAAAACTCTTTCCTCGCCTTCCTTTTCGGCAAATAGACTGCGTACCCCTAATTGCCTAGCTACTTCATAAGCCAGGATAATCCCGCCAGTGGTCGGTCCAGCTACTACCTGGATTCTTTGCTCCTTGAAGTGGTTGGCAATCATGCCGCAGAGTTGCTCGGTATAGTTAGGGAATTGCAAAACGCGGAATTTCTCCCAGTAGATGGGAGAGTGTAACCCGGAGGTAAGCAAGAAGTGTCCCTTAAGCAGGGCTCCTGATTTTTGAAAGATTTGCTCAATGTTATTTATCAGAACCTACCTCCCAGATATTTTTACCAAGCTCTCTTAAAAAGACCCGAACGGGCAGTCATTTACTCATACTGCCGACCAGCTGTTCTTGCAAGTGGTAGTCAGGAACAAGTCCCCACTTATCTGGTGGCCAGATTGATAACCAGGCTTTACCAATTATATTTTGGTGTGGTACCAGCCAGCCGTTGTGGGAATCATCACTATTATTACGGTTATCGCCAAGAACAAAGTACTTATTCTCTGGGATTTTTTGTTGTTCTAGGGTATAGCTAGGAGGACTCTTAATGTAAGGTTCGTTTAGTTGTGAACCATTGACATATACGATTCCTTCTTTTACCTCCACAGTGTCGCCGGGCAGGGCAATGGCGCGCTTGATGTAGTCCGGCTGTCGGGGGTTGATTGATCGGAAGATAATTACATCGCCTCTTTCCGGTTGATGAAGGTAATAAACGGCTTTGTTCACTAATAATCGTTGCCCATTGTGGAAATTGGGTTCCATGCTAGCACCAACGACGACAAAGGTCTGAACAGTGGCTTGTAGCAGAAAGAAGACGGCTACGGCTAAGATGGTTGTTATCACAATCTCACGGAAGAAAGTTTTCATCTGGTATTCGCTCCTGGGTTCAGCCCCAATTATAGCCTATTTATCCCTATCCCGCTAGTTTGGTGATTGATTCACTATGGCACAGATATTAGCCAGATGAAGTTGAACTTAGACAGGAAGTCTAGAAAGCGGTGAAGTCTATGCCTCTACCAGCCTCTTTAAATTGGTCAGCCACAAAGCCTGTGTTATACGCTGGTAGCAAAGACGCATTAACCACCTGTTCGGCAACAAGTGGTACCTTGACCAGGCAAAATCTAACGCCTCGCCCTAACTATGAAGAACAGAACTATGAGGATAATAATTACGGCGATGCCAACCCAAGTCATCATTGTCATTGCTTGTTTGTCCTTCTCTCAATATGGTAAAAATCCTTTGCGCCATTATAACACTAAAAATCCAGCTTGGGAATAGGTTATGAAATATAGTTACAATTTGAAGGAAAAGGTGGTATCATCGATAGGCTGTCTCTTACCTTGAATCTCTAGAATGGAGGAAAAGATGGGTTGGATTGGCGATAAGGTGGAAAAGTTCAGGCAGATACCAACTCCTTACTTTATCTTGCATATCACTAGTAGATTTCTCTTCGGCATTGGCTTGGGGGTTTTGTTGGCTACTTGGTTACCAATATGGACTGGCTGGCTCTTCATTATTGCTGCTTTGATAGCGGCTATTCCAAGTAGCAGAATTATCCTTAGCCGGTGATTTAGGTTTTACCTTTCCACCTTCACCCACAGCCTCTCCCCATCGGTAATGAATTCTAATGTACCCTGTTGGTCAGTGCGGTAGATATTTTCTGAGCCAAGCCTCTCTTGCAGTCTTTGCAAAACCTCGTTACTGGGATGACCGAATTTATTATCAGCACCGACCGAGATGACGGCTAGTTGTGGATTGACCACTGCCAGAAATTCCGAGGTGGTAGAGGTATCTGAGCCGTGATGGGCAACCTTGAGCACGGTACTGTTCAGGTCGGCTCTATCGGCAACAAGCTTGAACTCTGCCTCCTGTCTGATATCAGCGGTGAGCAGGAAGCTAACCTTGTCCATATCTAGGCGTAATACCACACCATTATTGTCTATATCTGACTCAGTATCAGTCAAAAGGGTTGCTTGGGGATGGAGCACTTTTATAACTGCTCCCCCGAAGTTAATCTGCTGACCAGCCTCGACTATGGTGTGTTTAATATTCTTCTCTACAATAAGTCTAAGCCACTCATCATATATCTGGGAATCGGAATTTAAATCGGGGTGGAGCACCTGCTTTACCTGAAAGCGCTGCAGCACTTCCACCAGACCGGTGAGGTGGTCAGATTGGGGGTGGGTTAATACTACCAAATCAATAGTTCTATCCCAGAAGGGCATTTTGTTGCCCAGTTCTAAGCTTATCGCTTGGGGACTGGGTCCGCCATCAATCAGAACCTGCTGATTTCCTTGCTGAATGAGAATGGCATCACCCTGACCGATGTCAAGGAAGCTGATGTGAAGCTTGTCATCGGGCATGACGGCGGCGGTGATTGAGACCAGTGTTGCTACCAGCAGTAGGGGTGGGAGAACCCACTTCTTGGGTAGTCTGGAAACAAAACCAAACGATTTATTTACTCCTGACTTCAGTTGGGTGGTAGCTTTAGGTATTAAGGTTAGCCTCTTCTGGCTGAGGAAGATAGCAGTGGCGAGAGCTAAATAGTAAACTCCTATCAGGGTAGGGTCAACCGAGCCTACCTCAATAAATGATAAAGGAGATGCTGCCAAACCACCAACTATTAATATCGTGTATGACAGGAAGAGCCAGGCTAGCCAGCCGATAGCTTGAGCGGCAGGCAGAGCAATAAACCCTAAACCTCCGGTCAAGACGCCGGTGATGATAATGCCGGGCAGTGCCGGTAGGGCAAGGAAGGTGGCTAGCGGACCAACAAATGAAATAATGCCAAAGTAATAGGCGACCACGGGCCAGACGGCTATGACTGCTCCCAGGGTAGCACTGAGGCTATCGCTGGTAATATTAGCTATGGAGACTGCCGCCCCATCTTCACCAAGGGTAGCTTTGATTACTTTCCTTCCCAGAGCTCGGAAAGCAGGGAAAAGGAAAACCAAACCAGCCATAGCTAGGAAGCTCAACTGGAAGGCAGCATCCCCCAGGATATAGGGGCTGATGCCTACCATTATTGCTGCGGCAAAGGTTAGGGCAGTGATGGCACTACGCTGTCTGCCTAAAAGCTCGGCAGTGAGGAACAGACTAGCCATAATGGCACCACGAACCACTGGGGAGTGCATACCAGTAAGTAGCGCATAAAGCCAGATTTTGCCCAATTAGGCAAGGTGGCTACATGTGCTAGCGACCCGGCTC
>JBHIFE010000012.1:0-23374 GCA_046760985.1 Dehalococcoidales bacterium | reverse complement strand
GTTGCTGGACTATACTCTCTAATCTGGTAGCCATTTCTGTCCTAATAATATAGTAAAAAGACTGAGAGTTCCAGACCCTCAGTCAGACATCATTATAGCTTATTTCTAGCCTATAGTAAAGCGCTTTGGTTAGCTGTCTTAATTTGTTCTCTTAAAGTATCCAGCCAGGCAGCTGATTTTACCTCCCGTTCCAGGAGGTATTTAAGATAGGCGCTCATCACCTCTTCTAACTCGCGAGATAATTCTGGGTCTATTCTTAGTCGGCTGACAGCATTATAATCGCTGCTCTGCAGTAGGTGTAGCACTTTTTGCGCATTGACCGAGAGGGGATAGGTTAAAGCCTGGCTTGGACTACAATCGGGGCACAGCATGCCACCAGTGCCGGGACAAAAAGAGTTGATGTTGGGTTTTAGCCGCAGGTGGCAGGAGACACACTGCTGGAGTTGGGGTCGGTAGCCGACTTCGTTGAGCAGGTGCAACTCAAAATAGCGCAAAGTTAGTTCCTTATCATCTACCTGACAGAGCTGCTCCATTGTCTGCACCAGTAACTGGAACAGAGGATAGTTCTCAACATGCTCAGCGGTAAATTGATTAACTAGTTCAGTGGTATAGAGGGCACAGGAGGTAAGCCACAAATCGCTCTTCAGCGGCAGGAAGCTATTTATGGTTTGACTGCCGATTATGGTATCCAGATTCCGCCCCCGGACTAGTGAAACCAGACTGTGGGTGAGAAGTTCTAGATGTCCGGCGAGCTTGCTCTTGGGTTTGCGGAGACTCTTGGCGAAGCCCTGAATTTTGCCTAGGTGCGGAGTATAGAGAGTAAGGATACTATCTGCCTCGCCCAGCTTGGTCTTCTTGATGATAATAGCTTCTGTCTGATAAGTTCGTGTCTTGGGCATTTTTACTCACCCACTCCTAGGTCTCGGTGAATACTGGTCAGGTAGCGGATGACCCCGATTGGCTTGTATTTTATCTCATCCATAATCGTGGGTTAAAACTCCTGCCTGCCCTCAATGGCTCGGGTCAGGGTAACATCATCGGCATATTCCAGTTCGGTGCCAAAGGGTAATCCCCGGGCAAGGCGGGTAACCTTGATACCTAGGGGTGAAATCAGACGACTGAGATACATGGCGGTTTGTTCCCCCTCAAGGTTGGGGTTGGTAGCTAAGATGACCTCGCTTATTGAACTGCTCTGCAACCGATTTAGCAGTTCTTTGATTCTTATGTCATCGGCACCCACCCCCTCAGTAGGTGAAATGGCGCCATGGAGCACGTGGTACAACCCCTTATAGATACCAGTATGTTCCAGAGCTAAAATGTCTTGGGGCTGTTCCACCACGCAGATTTTATCCCGGTCGCGCACGTCACTGCGGCAGATGTGACAGGGGTCAGACTCGGTAACATTGAAGCAAATGGAGCATAGAGTAATTTTCTGTTTTAATGATAGAATAGCTTCGGCTAGGAGTTTGGTTTGTTCATCGGGGGCGCGGAGGAGGTAGTAAGTAAGTCGCTGGGCACTTTTTGGTCCAATGCCAGGCAGCTTGTTGAACTCCTCAATGAGCTTATTGATAGCTTCGGCAGCGGGGATGAGACTCTGGTTCAAGACTAGCTCTCCTTGACCTTTCAAGGTAACCCCGGGATTTTGAGACCCCCGGTCAGCCCCCCAAGGTGCTTGGCGGCAACTTCCTGAGATTTAGCAATAGCTTCGCCTACTGCAGTCAATACTAAATCTTCCAGAAGCTCAACATCATCAGGGTTTATTACTTCTGGTGATATTTTTACCGACTGTATTTTTTGTTGACCGTTTATGGTAACTTTGACTGCGCCTCCGCCCGAGCTGGCTTCCACAGTAACATTGCTCAATTCTTCCTGAGCTTTAGCCAGTTTTGATTGGAGTTTCTGGGCTTGCTGTAGGATAAATTTATTCATTTCTCCTCCGCATCAATAATCTGGGCGCCTATTCTTAGAGCTTCCTCTACCAGATGAATATCTTCTGGCTCATAAATGCAGCGCACCCGGCAGGAGTGACCCAGAAAGCTACTGATAATTTTTTCGGCTATCTGTTGATTTTCCGGCTTTTCCATGTTCTCTTTATGAAGTGGATACTTAAAGGATAATACTATAGTGTCTTTCTCAATAGCTTTGGGTCTGGCACTTCTGAGCAAAGCGGCTGCTGGGGTGCGGCTGATACTGGCTGGTGCTTCCCTGAGAAATTGTCTCCAGTTTAGTCTTAGTTGTTCGATTTCACTACTTGTTTCTGGTGGAGTGGTGGGGGTAGTTTCTGCTTTTGTTGGTGTTGGTGCTGATGCTACGCCTGGCTCAGCTTCGGCTGGAGTAGCCACCTCTGCAGGCTGCTGGGGTTCATATTCAACTTGACTGGGAAGTTCCTCCTCGGTTGGGGGGAGGGTACAGTCAACCAGGGCTAGTTCTAAAGGTAGCGTAGAATAGTTATCAAAGCCAAGTTCAAGCTGACCGAAGAGTTTAACTGCCTTCAATATCTGAGGTAGGGGAGCCTTAGCTGCCAAATCCTTCAATTCGGCTACATCCTCAACCGGAAGGTCTATAGCTTCATCAGAGCCAGTTTTTATTAGGAGCAGTCCTCTGAGATATTCTACCAGTTCCCGATTGAACTGACGCAGATCCAGTCCGTCGCTATTGACACTGTTTATGGTAGCCACTCCAGCAGAAACATCATTATTAATAATGTGCCTTACCAGTTCTTTGGCTCGCCAATCACCAGTGATACCTAGAACAGTCTGAACCTGCTGGAGCTCAATCTCAGAGCCATAATAAGTAGTTAGTTGTTCCAGCAGGTTTTCGGCATCTCGCAAGCTGCCGGTGGCAGCTCTAGCAATAAGTCGAAGTGCCTCTGGCTGTATGTGAATATCCTCGGCGCTAGAGATGCGGGTTAGTTTGGTCACTACGTCTGCCTGGGAGATGCGTCGGAAATCAAAGCGCTGGCACCGGGACAGAATGGTGGGCAGAACTTTATGGACTTCGGTAGTCGCCAGGATAAAAATAATATGTGGTGGTGGTTCTTCTAGTGTCTTGAGTAGGGCATTTGAAGCTTCTTTGGTGAGCATATGGACTTCATCTATAATATAGACTTTATAACGGGCTTGGTTGGGAGCATAATTGACCTTCTCTCGGAGCTCTCGGATTTCATCAATGCCACGATTACTGGCAGCATCAACTTCAATGACATCCAAAGCCCTGCCCTCGGTTATTGCTTGGCATATAGCGCAAGTGTTACATGGTTCACCCTTACCATTGGTGAGACAGTTAACCGCCTTAGCCAGAATACGTCCGGTACTGGTCTTGCCGGTACCTCGAGGACCACAGAAAAGATAGGCGTGAGATATATGACCGCTACTCAGGGCATTGTTTAGCGTCTGGGTTACCTGTTCCTGACCAACTACATCGGCTAAGGTCTGGGGACGCCACCTACGATAAAAGACCTGAGAAGTCATTTCCTCCATTATACCCTATATGTTATCACGTTTCTAGACAGTCTTTATGTAGATGGACACTGAATTTTAGGTACTCATAATAAAGGGGGGCACAGGGTATTTGAGTTACCACATTTACATGTTAAACTTGTGTGATAATTGGCCCCTCAGTGGTAAGAGTAACAAGATAGAGTTATATTGGCGAATCACAATAACGAAGGTATATCCTTTGAGGCATCTTCAATAGCTCTAAGTTTGACCTCGGTTTCTTTCTGCCTCTTTTTAAACTCAGGGATAAGGCTGGTCGATTGAGCGTAGTAGTTCCTCACCTTTTCCACATCGCTTAATTCAGAAAGAATCACGGTAACATCAAGTAAGCCCCTTTCTCTGGGGTAATCACCATTCCTTATTAAAGCCTCCGGAGCTATATCTCTCATATAATCCCCCAGTTGCTTAATTAAGTCCATATTCATTTCTTGACCTGGTGCTGAAAGGAGATATAAGGCTCTCTTTGAATCTCTGGGATTACACTTGAGTGATAGCTCACTTATGGCTTCGTCCATGGCTTGAATTCCCTTTAGTGTTTCGCTGCCCTTTTTCCGGAAGTCACGTGTCCGTTCACGGGGAAACCTGATTAGCGGGAGTCCTGATTTGCCATAGCCGATTACTGTCCAGCCGACTAGAGTCTGGATTATGTCTCCAGCATCGAGTACCCTTGATGCGATGTACTTGGCTTTTTTCTCCTCACCGGCGCAGAGCAAATTGTAAAATGGGTCAACAATCATTTCATTAATTTTGGCTAAGTTGTTTCTGATGGACGAATCTTTCCTAACGAACCTTTGATTATCAACCAGAAATATGGCGTCAGCTACTGAGTAAGAAGACTTAAGGCAGGTAGCTGTGTTATATATGGTCCTATCCTCCGTGGTTTCTTCATGCTCAAAGGGAAGAATAATTAGGTTATATACCGGCTTATCTGCGTAGCGCTCCTTTATGTGTTGCGTCATTATGGCTATTGAGCCAGAGCCGGTGCCACCAGCAGCGCCAGCAATAAGTAAGAAGGCGTCTGACTCAAAGAATCGCTTTGTTGTTCTTATGGCATCTACAACCTTATCAGCATCCTCTCTGGCTATCTCAGCCCCTAGCTCATTTATCTTGCCCACACCGTGACCACCAGTCTTGCGACCCCCGATGAGGATTCGGTGCTGGTAACCACGTTTTATATGGGTTAGTCCACTCAGGTCAGCAGCGTCGGTGTTAACGGCAAAGGCACCAGTAATTATCTCAATGCCACGCTGACCTCGTGCTTTTTTATTCATGCGGGCAAATTCGTCAGCAATCCTGCCACCACACTGCCCAAAACCGGCAACTACTAATTTCATTTCTCACCTCAGTATTAAAGTTTCACTATTTTAGGCATACTTATAAGTCAATGTCAATCTTTTTAATGGTTATATAGTAATAACGTTTATAGTAATATAGTAATGAAGTCAGGGTTGTAGTTCTATAGCCTGACCGGTGGTGATGAACTGCTACCACAAATAAGAAAGGACTATTGAAAAACTTAGAAGCCTATACTAGAATGGGTAACATAAGAGGCAGTGAGGATGGTTAGAGAAGTACCCCGAGAACTCTTAAACGATCCAGAACATGATATTGGTGCCTTTGAAAAAGCGGTAGCCAAGGCTGAGGAGCTAAGCAGGGCAGCTAGGGAAGCAGCCGAGGCATCAGCCAAAGCCTCCCAAGAAGCAATAAAACGGGCGGAGAGAATAAGCAAGCAAGCTAGGGAGGCGGCTGAAGCATCGGCGAGGGCTTCTCAGGAAGCAGTAGATAAGGCTGAGGAAATAAGCAAGGAGGCTAAGGAGGCAGCCGAGGCGTCAATCAGAACTGCCCAGGAGGCGATAAGCCGAGCTGAGGAATCAGCCAAGGTGCCCAAGGAAACAGCTAAGGCAATAGCCAGAGCCTTTGAGGAGGCGATAGCCAGAGCTGAGGAAATAAGCAAGGAGGCTATGGAGGCAGCCGAGGCTGCGCTTATGGCATCACAGGAAGGATTAAGTCGGGTTACTGAAATAAGTGCAGAGGCTAAGAGGGTGGCTGAAGCGGCAGCGAAAGCAGCTAAGGAGGAGTTAAGCCAAGCTGAGGAAGCGGGTAGAACAGCTAAAGAAGCGGCTGAGGCATCAATCAGAACAGCTAAAGAAGTAGCCAGCCGGGCTGAGAAAATAAGTAAAGAAACCAAAGAAGCAGCTGAGGCGTCAGCCAGAACAGCTAAAGAAGCAGCCAGCCGGGCTGAGAAGGCAAGTAAAGCGACTAAGGAGACTGCTGATGCATCGGCAAGAGCTGCCCAGGAAGTTGCACTTAGAGCCGAAACAATAAGTAGGGAGGCTAAGGAAGTAGCTGAGACTTCACTAGGAATCTCGCGGGAAACAAAGGGCAGGGTAGAAGAAATAAGTAAGGAGATTAAAGCGGCTGCCGAGGCATCAATCAGGGCATCTCGGGAAGCGATAGCCAGAGCCGAAGAAACAAGCAAGGAGGCTAAGGAAGCAGCCGAGGCGTCAACTAAAGCCTCCCAGGAAGCGATAAGCCGAGCCGAGCAAATAAGTAGAGAAACTAAGGAAGCAGCCGAGGCATTAGCCAGAGCCTTTGAGCAAGCAATAAGTCGGGCTGAAGAGATAAGTAAAGAAGCCAGAGAAGCAGCCGAGGCATCAACCAAAGCCTCCCAGGAAGCAATAAGCCGAGTCGAGGAAATAAGTAAAGAAACTAAGGAAGCAGCCGAAGCGTCAACCAGAGCCTCTCAGGAGGCGATAAGTAGAGCTGAAGAGACAAGTAAAGAAGCCAAGGAGGCGGCTGAGGCATCAGCCATGACGGCTAAAGAAGCTGTTGAGGCAGCGATGAAAGCTTCTCAGGAAGCGATGAACCGTGCTGAAGAAATAAGTAAGACAGCTAAGGAGACTACTGAAGCGTCGGACAGGGCTGCCAAAGAAGCTGTTGAAGCAGCGATAAGAGCGTCTCAGGAAGCGGTTGAGACGGCAACCAAAGCTTCCAGGGAAGCGATAAATAGAGCTGAACAAATAAGTAAGGAGGTTAAAGAGGCTACTGAGGCATCAGCTAGAGTTGCCAAGGAGGCTGCCGAGGCGACAGTAAGAGCTGCCAAAGAGGCTACTGAAGTATCAACAAGGGTGGCTAGGGAAGCGGCTAAGGTATCGATGAGAGCCTTTGAGGAAGCGATAAACCGGGCTGAGGCAACCGGAAGAGTGGCTAGGGAGACAGCTGAAGCATCATTAAGAGCTTTTGAGGAGGCGATAGGTGGGGCTGAGGGGATAAGTGAGGCAAAGAAGGCTGCTGAGGCAGTAAGTAAACCGGAGGTTGAGATGGCTGAGGCATCCCTAGGAGCCTTTGAGGAACCGCTGGCTGGAATCGAGGAGGCTAGTCTCAAAGAGAAAAGAGAGGCTGAAAAAGCTAAAGATAAAGGGAAAGTTCAGGCGCGTTTGGAGTTTCTAGCCAAGATGTATGAAGCAAAGAAAGCCAAACAAGCTGAGGAGGAAACTAAGGTAGAAGATACGGAGACAACCGAGGAATAGTAAGTGGGGGGTTGACTATTAGTTAGCGTGTCACCAAAATTTGTACAAGGAGGTATTCTATGACGGAGCCGAGGGAGCAAGCCAAGAAGGCCGGTAAGGAAGCTGAAGAGGAAACTGTACAGCCACTTGAAGAGATTCAAGAACAAGTTGAGGAAGCTGCCAAGGAAGTTGAAGAGCCAGTTGCGCGACCACTTGATGAAGTTTTAGGGCAAGCTGAGAAAGCATACGCTGCCTATATGGAAGCTCAGCGGCAAGTGGCGAGTGCTTATAGAGTGAATGAACAGCAAATAGCGAGAGCCTATAGGAGGGCAGAACAGCAAGCCAAAAATGCTTGTGATGAGAGTATAAGGCAAGCCTTGAAAGTCCGTGAGGAGGCTATAGCGCAAGCCTTAAAAGACCGTGACGATGCTATAGCACGGGCTGAAAAAGCTTATAAGAAAGCAAAAGAGCAAGCCGAGAGAGCCTGTGAAGCCAGTATAGAGGCAGCTTGGAAAAAGCGGGAGGAGGCTGCGGAACAAGCCTGGCAACTCCGTGAGGAAACTATAGAGCAAGCCTGGAATATCTATTCTAAGCTCTCAAGATAGGAATGGTCTTCACTCAGATTATCTAACTAGAGCAGCTGAAGCACTGTTGGTGATAAGCTTAGTCTGACCAATTATAGTAAGGAGGGTATATCTTTTAGGGTGACTTCAATTCCTCTATATTTGCTTTCTACTCCTTCAAATCTCTTTTTAAGAGTAGAGATGAGGCTGATTGTTCTAGTAAAGTAGTCTCTGACCTTTTCCACATCGCTAAGTTCGGAGAGGATTACAGTAACATCCAGTGAGCCCCTTTCTCGGGGATAATCACCACTCCTTATTATTGCCTCTGGGGCAAGACTTTTCAGATAAGTACCTAGCTCCTTAATTAAGTCCATATTCATTTCCTTTGGTGGCGCCGAGACGAGATATAGAGCTCTCTTTGAATCTATGGGATTGCACTTGAGTGATAAGCCACTTATAGCTTCGTCCATGGCTTGAATTCCCTTCTGGGCTTCAGTAGCTTTGTTTCTGAAATCGCGTGCCCGGGTAAAGAGAAATTTGGCAAAAGAAATCTGTGATTTACCATAGCCAATTGCTGTCCACCCGGCTACAGTCTGTATTATATCACCAGCATCAAGTATTTTTGCTCCGATGTATCTGTGTTTTTTCTCTTCACCGGCGCAGAGTAAATTGTAAAAGGGCGCGGCTATGTTGGCATTAATCTTAGTCAGGTTACTCATAATCGGCGAATCTTTCATAACATATCTTTGATTATCAACGAGGAATATAGCATCAGCCACCAAGTAAGTAGATTTAAGGCAGGTAGCGGCGTTATATATTGTTCTTTCCTCTGTGGTTTCTTCATGCTCAAAGGGGAGGACAATAAGGTTATACACTGGCTTATCTACATAGCGCTCTTTTATATGCTGGGTTATTACTGCAATTGATCCCGAGCCGGTGCCACCAGCAGCACCAGCGATAAGTAAGAAGGCATCTGCCTCAGCGAATCGTTTGTCTGTTCTTATAGTATCTATTACCTTGTCGCCATCTTCTCTGGCTATCTCGGCTCCTAGTTCATTTATTTTGCCCACGCCATGACCACCAGTCTTTCGACCTCCAATAAGGATTCGGTGTTGGTAATCAGGCTTTATGCTGGTTAATCCACTTAGGTCAGCAATATCAGTATTAACGGCGAAGGCACCACTAACGATATCAATTCCACGCTGCCCTCGTGCTTTTCTATTCAATCGGGCAAACTCGTCAGCAATTCTGCCGCCACACTGCCCAAAACCTACAACTATTAATTTCATTTCTCACCTTTATGTGAGATACTCGTATTATTTTAGGCATCCTTATCCAGTGATGTCAATTTTTTGATGCCGGAACTATTTGATAACCCGTCTCCCTCCTTCATT
The DNA here is from genome assembly GCA_046760985.1 of Dehalococcoidales bacterium. Classification (GTDB taxonomy): domain Bacteria; phylum Chloroflexota; class Dehalococcoidia; order Dehalococcoidales; family RBG-16-60-22; genus JBHIFE01. The sequence continues at coordinate 14,411 of JBHIFE010000012.1, read as the reverse complement.
AGGAGACAAGTGAAGGGGAGGGGGTAAAGCCTTTCCCTAAAACTCTTCCTAATTAATAAGAGGGTGTTATCAACTACAGTCCCTTGTCGGCAACATAGGCAGCTAGGTCAGCCAGGCGGCAGCTATAACCCCACTCGTTATCATACCAGGCAAGAACTTTGACCATATTACCACCAATGACCATGGTGCCCAGCGCATCGAAAATAGAACTGGCAGGATTGCCTTTGAAATCCATGCTGACCAGTGGTTCCTGGCAGTATTCCAAAATTCCAGTTAAGGCTCCCTCAGCCGCAGCTTGAAAAGCCTGATTGACCTCTTCCACGCTAACCTCTCTATCTAAGTCGGCGACAAGGTCAATAATAGAAACAGTAATTGTCGGGACCCGAAAGGCTAGCCCGTGAAGTCTGCCTTTGAGTTCAGGGATAACTACGGTTACAGCTTTAGCGGCACCGGTGGTGGTTGGGACGATATTCATGGCTGCGGCTCTGGCTCGGCGCAGGTCTTTGTGAAACATATCCTGAATTCTCTGGTCATTGGTGTAGGCGTGAATAGTAGTCATTAGCCCTTTGCTTACACCAAAGCTTTGATGCAGCACCTTGACCACCGGAGCAACACCATTAGTGGTACAGGAAGCATTGGAGATAACTTTGTGCTTGGCTGGATCATAATGGTCTTCGTTAACACCGAGAACAACGGTTACGTCTTCATTTTTGGCTGGGGCAGAAATTATCACCTTTTTGGCTCCGCCCTGTAGGTGAGCTGCTGCCTTAGTGGCATCGGTGAATAGACCGGTTGATTCTATTACTATGTCGGCACCGTATTTCTGCCAGGGGATGCTACCGGGATCACGCTCTGAGAGCACCTTTACCTCTTTACCATCAACAATAATTGCCTCCTCACTGGCTTCTACTTTTCCAGGGTAGCGACCATAGGTGCTGTCCCATTTCAGCAGGTGAGCATTAGTCTTGGTATCAGTGAGATCATTAACCGCCACCACTTCCAACTTGCTTTTGTGGTATTGGTTAATTGTTCTGAAGGTTAACCTTCCGATGCGCCCAAAGCCATTGATTCCGATTTTAGTTGTCATTGTTCTACCTCCTTAGTAATTTATTAATTCCTTTGCCCAGGGCTTGCTGACTATATTTTAGACTTCGCCGACGGCGCTGCAGCATGTCAAGAAAAGCTTCAATTCGTGTTTTGGTATGGCTGGTCAGGAAAAAGTCATCGTTTCCCTCCAGAGTTAAGATAGGCAGGTTAATGGTATCTCGGAAGATAATATCACCAATACCTCGGTGGCAGAATGCCTGGACATAGTGAATAACTCCATCAACCTGCCGCTGACGAAGCTCGGTGATGATATCTTTCAAACGTTCATATATAGAGTAAGGGTAAGTATAGTTAGAGTATTGCTCAGCCAGGGAATCTCCAGGCTGGGGCATGGCAAACTGACGCTGAATTTCATTGAATACCACCCTGGCGTTGTTAGCCTCTAGGTAGTGGTAAAGATCCTGGGCATAAACTGAAGGCACTCCGATGTAGGCTAATCGGAGATAGTCTGATGGATAAGGCTGACGCTGGCGGCAATCGGCAAATAACTTTTGTAATTGATGATAGTATTTATGGTGGTCTTGATTAAAATCAGAAGTGGAAACCAGCCATAGGTGATTTTCCCAGCCACTAACTAAACCGTCTCTCCAGGTAAGCCGGTCGAGTTCTAGAGCTAAGTTACGACTTGGCTGAAGTTCGTTTCTAACCTTGTTAGCTGCTTCCAGTGTAGTGCCTAAAGTCTTGGCTAATGTCTGTAAGGCAGGCTTCATTTGCTGGGGGACTGGCTGGTCAGGATAGGCAAAGGGTATGACCTTAAGCCCTTTATGCTTGAGCACTTCCATTAGCATAATGGTGTTAGAGCAATCACCGCTAGTAACGCAAAGGACAGTATTAATTCCGTAGTCCATACACACTCCGTAGATTCCCTTAATCCAGCTACAGCAGTTCAAGGGGAAGCCGGCTCTCTCAGCGATATTAACCAGTCGCTCTGGACTGGGGTCAGCAATGAAGACATTATTCAGGTCAACCGGCTGATAGCTGGCGGCAAGTAGTATCTCTACGGGAACGGTGGTAGTAATGCCAATCTTATTCATGAGAGCTTTACTCACCTAGGATTCTTTCTTGTAAAGTAACTCACAGGGCAAATATCTCGGCTTGCCCCAGGCATCTTTCAAGATTTTAGCCTTAGTACCACTGTCACTAGCCAGGATTAGGTGATAGAAGGGTGGGTTGGCGAACCGAGCTGGCTCAAAATCTTCAACATACTTATACCCCAGACCTTTCAGTCCTGCCTTAAATAGCTTCACCAGCCGATGCCTGAGCTCACTTAGCTCTATTTTACCATCTAGTTTCGCCTGTTTAATCTCAAGCCACTTGCGGCTTCCGTAGAGCCTGGTTATGGAGGCTTCACATTCGGGACGGGTTAGGTTACGTAGCAGAGCCATTTCTAAGGGGAAGACTATTAATAGCTCTATTTTATGACCTTTCCAATCACTCCCGTGAGCAGTTAGTTTTTTAATTGTTGCCCAGCGCATTCCTTTGTAGCCTGAAGGGTCGACGAAGGCGAAGCTGGAAGCAGAGCGGGGGATTAGGTCAAATACCTGGCGGATAACCTTCTCTCTGATGCAGTTGCCAGTTATTATTTCTATATTACTGTCGGTATTGTATGGTTTGGTCAGCCGCTTCAGGTTTTCCGCATCCTGGGGATTTCTGACCACAAATATGTACTTAGCCAATCTTGTCTTTAATACCCGAAGTTCAGAGTCCTCAATACGGCAGTCAGTGTCTTTGCAGGTGCAGCTACCACATCCAGAATATAACCCTATATAGCAACACTCAGTGTTTTTTAATGTCTTGGCATAAGCTTCAATGTAATCAGCAAAGCACTCAAGCTTGTGGCAATTCCACTTTCTAATTGGTTTTGGAATCTTTCCCGGTATATTTAACTCGTCCATTTCCCCTTCAAATTATAGAATGCTCGCATTCCGGCAAAGCTACCACTTTCTCCTAGCTCGTCTTCTATTCTGAGGAGACGGTTATACTTGGCAGTGCGCTCTGAGCGACAGGGAGCGCCGGCTTTAATCAGCCCGGTATTCAAACCTACGGCTAGGTCGGCAATGGTGGTGTCTTCGGTCTCGCCGGAGCGGTGACTTACTACTGCTGTCCAGCCCGCCTGTTGTGCCATTTTAATGGCAGCGATTGTCTCAGTAAGTGTGCCAATTTGATTGGGTTTGATAAGAATGGAATTGGAAGCTTTTAAGTTAATCCCTTGACTGAGGCGGTTTATATTGGTGACATAGAGGTCATCACCAACAAGCTGGGTTTTGCTGCCCAGTTTTTCCGTTAGGAGTTGCCAGCCATCCCAGTCATCCTCAGCCATTCCATCCTCAATGCTGATAAGGGGATAGCTTGATACCCACTTGACATAATAATTAACCATTTCAATGGAGCTGAGGCTAGCACCTTCCCGAGATAGAATATATTGACCATCTTTATAGAATTCGCTAGCCGCTGGGTCTAGGGCAATGAAGCAGTCCTTCCCCGGCTTATAGCTGGCTTTCTCAATGGCGGACAAGACTGCCTCTATTGCCTCTTTATTTGAGATTAGGGGAGGGGCAAAGCCTCCCTCATCACCGACATTGGTATCCAGTCCCCTATCTTTAAGCACCTTCTTTAGAGAATGGTAGACCTCGGTGCCAATTCGGAGGGCGTGGCTGAAGCTACTGGCTCCAGCTGGCACCACCATAAACTCCTGAAAGTCGGTGGAATTGGCAGCATGCTTACCGCCATTTAGAATATTCATCATTGGCACCGGTAAGGTGTAATTGCTTACCCCGCCGAGGTAGTGATATAGGGGTGTGACAAGGAGGTTAGCCGCAGCATGAGCTACTGCCAACGAGGTTCCCAGAATGGCGTTAGCCCCCAGGCGTGACTTGTTAGCTGTGCCGTCAAGCTCAATCAGTTTGTGATCAATGGCTGCCTGGTCGGTAGCTGGCATCCCAGCTATGGCGGCAGCGATAGGTTCATTGACATTAGTCACTGCCTGAAGGATGCCCAAACCGTTGAATCTGGACTCATCTCTATCTCTAAGCTCTATTGCTTCATACTTGCCGGTACTGGCTCCGGAGGGCACCGCTGCCCAACCTATTATGCCATTAGATAATTTTACCTCAACCTCAATGGTCGGATTACCTCTGGAATCCAGTATTTCCCTGGCTTTTATGTTCTCAATGGTTGCTATTTCTTTTCTCGTCACTTTAGTCAAGCCATTATTACTTTGTAGTCAAGCTAAGTGCTTTCCTTACTGCTTCAGTGGGATTCTGTGCCAGGATTATTGAATTATCTGGCTTACCATTTCTGGACAGCGTCCAGGTATTTAGCCCAATAACCGGGATACCAGCTCGTAAGGCATGAGCTATCTCAGATAAAGTGCCATAACTGCCACCAATAGCGATAACTGCCTGAGCTGATTTAACCACGACCACGTTTCTCGCCTCACCTAAATCGGTAACTATTGGGATATGCACATAAGGATTGGCTGCCTGGCGACTATTTCTGGGGAGGATGCCAATAGTGAGTCCACCCTCTGAGCTAACCCCTTTACAGGCAGCTTCCATGACCCCACCCATCCCACCACAGACCAGAGTGGCACCCTGTCTGGCTAACTCACGACCTACCTCTTCAGCCAGTTCAGCTTCCTGTGGTGAACACTGGCTGCCACCAATTACGGCGATGAATTTCTTCTTATTCTTCATCTCGGGAATGTATTTGAAAATTATATCACTTAAGCCTGAACTCGGCAAAGTGGGATTATTTGGAGAGACCCGCTACTTTATCATATAGTTTACCAGCAGTAAAATAAGCCCAATAGCATACAAAGCAGTGTAGGTTCGAAAAACGTGAGGCACAAACCAGGCTGGAAAAAACATATCGGTAACCCGACCAGTTTCAGCGCCAAATTGTTTGGCGAGATTAGTCAGCGGGCATTGCCAGTTATTAAAAATTAACACTAAACCTTCAATAAAAATAGCACCGATAGCCAAAAACAAAATCCAATTATAGGTTTTGGTAATGCCGGCATAAAAAATGTAAATCACGCAAGATGACATAAAAATGAATATTACGGTATGGATTGATTTAATCAGAAATAACTTATTGATGCGCATTTCATATAAAACCTAGTTATATTTATTCATGGCTGCGGTTAGACCTTCGGTGAGGAGGCAAAGGATAGCCTCGCCAACTTTAGGCATGACCTGAGTAATAGTTTTCTTTTCGTCAGGGGTGAAATCGCTAAGCACATAGGCTACAATATCAGCCTCCCTGGTTTCGACAGACCCTTCAATTATGGACGGTCGGCTGATGCCTATCCTGATACGGGGAAAGTCCTGACTTCCCAAGTGAGTGATGATGGAATCAACCCCTTTGTGTCCGCCGGAACCGCTGCCTTGACTTAGCCGAATTTTGCCCAGTGGGAGGTCAAGGTCATCATGAATAATAAGAAGGTCATTGAGGCTGATATTAAACTTTTTTACCAATCGACTTACTGACTCACCGCTTAAATTCATATGGGTCTGAGGTCTGGCTACTATCAGCTTGTTGCCAGCCACCTCACCTGTACCAATTCGGGCTTGACCCTGTTTTTTATCCAATCGAATACCCTGCTGCTTGGCAAAATAGCCAAGGCACATAAAGCCAATGTTATGGCGGTTACGGGCATAAATTCGCCCCGGATTACCCAAGCCGACTATTAATTTCATATTCAAGTTGTCTGCTTCAGAAGGTTGAGGAATTCCTCTTCGTTTAGTTGCTTGATGCCCAGAGATTGGGCTTTGGCTAGCTTTGAGCCAGGGTCGGCACCTACCACTAGGTAGGTGGTCTTCCTAGTAACGCTGCTCCCTGTTGAGCCACCGAGAGCTTTTATCCTTGCCTCTGCCTCCTGTCGGCTGAAGGTTTCCAGTCTGCCGGTGATGACAAACTCCATACCAGTTAGGGGCAGTTCTTCTGGCTTAACTGCTTCTTCCTCCAGTCGAACTCCGGCGTCCCTCAATTTCTTAATAATCTTCCTATTCTGTTCCTGATGGAAGAAGGAAACAATGCTATCAGCAATCTTGGGTCCGATAGTGGGAACGGACATAAGTTGCTCTCTTGAGGCATTAGCTAGTGCATCAAGGCTGTGAAACTCTTTAGCCAGGATTTCGGCGGTCTCTTCCCCGATGTGACGTATGCCCAGAGCAAAAATAATTCTGGCTAGTGGTGTACCTTTACTCTTTTCAATGGCATTGAGCATATTGGTTACGCTCTTTTCCGCCATCCTCTCCAAACCGAGAAGTTGCTCTTTCTTATCCTTAAGGTAGTAGAGGTCGGCAACATCCTTGACCAATCCTTCTTTTAGCAGGATAGCACTTTGTGATTCACCTATTCCCCTAATATCCATGCCTCCTCGGGAGACAAAGTGCTCTAGTCGTTCGTGGACCTGGGCAGGGCAGGCAGCATTGGAGCAGTAATACATGACTTCACCTTCAGGTTTAACCACCTCCGCCCCACATACTGGACACGCTGGGCGCTGTTTCCGATTATCGTATATTTTCTCCAAAAGGCTAAACTCCTTCTCTTGCCCACTGCGTTTACTTTTGATCGGACCAACAACTTCAGGTATTACTTCACCTGCTCGCTGGACAATAACTGTATCACCTTCACGAATATCCTTGCGTTTGATGTCGTCTTCATTGTGTAGTGCTGCCTGCCTGATGGTTACTCCCCCCACCGAAACTGGCTCCAGGATGGCATACGGGTTGAGGGTGCCAGTTCTGCCGACACTGATGCCAATATCAATCAGACGGGTGGTACCCTGGACAGCGGGAAACTTGTAGGCTATCGCCCACCTTGGTTCATGACCGATATTTCCCAGTCGTTCTTGCAGGTCAAGCTGATTTACCTTAACCACGATGCCGTCGACTTCGTATTGGAGATTTTCTCGCTTTTCCTCCCAGGTATGATAATACTCTTCAACCTCTTCGATGTTATTTAGCAGGCGGTTATTGGGGTTTACCTTGAAGCCGAGGGACTTGAGATATTCCATGGTCTCCCAGTGGGTTGGTGGGGTTGCCTTGCCTTCGGCGTAACCTAGTGCGTAAATGTAGATATCTAACGGGCGCTTAGCTGTGATGCGAGGGTCAAGCTGACGCACTGAGCCAGCAGCAGCATTCCTCGGGTTAGCAAACATAGGCAGTCCTTCCGCTGCCCGTTCCTGATTTAATTTATGGAAACCAGCTTTAGGTAAGAAGACCTCACCTCGCGCCTCAAATCGAGATGGCGCATCTTTAGGCACCGAGAGCGGAATACTCCTGATGGTTCTCAGGTTTTGGGTGATGTCCTCACCACGAAAGCCATCACCACGGGTAGCTCCGGTAGCTAATTGACCATTAACATAGGTCAGGGCTACTGCCAGCCCATCAATCTTATGTTCCACGGCAAAGTTAAATTGTGATTCCGGGATTAGCTTTGAGGTTCGGTTGTACCAGGCTAGTAGCTCATCTTTAGAAAAAGCGTTACCCAGGGATAGTAAAGGGCGGGGATGTTCAACTACCCCGAAGGCTTCCACCGGGGCAGCCCCAACCCGCTGGGTTGGTGAATCCGGGGTCAGGAACTGGGGGTATTGTTCCTCCAGTTGCTTTAATTCCCTCATTAACTCATCATATTCGGCGTCACTAATTTCGGGACTATCCAGAACATAGTACCGATAGTTATGATGGTTAATTTCTGCTCTTAGTTGCTCAATTCTTTTCCTTACTTCGTCTAGCTCTGCCATTCACGCTCTCTTTGAAGCTATTTATATATCAAGTATAGCACAGAGTGTAGCTAGACAAAAGAAGAAAAACTTTGATGCTTAAGCATTATGAGGCTGAGGATATTTCCGGCTGACTTTTACTCAAGAGGTCTTGGTTGATTTTATCAACATAGGTATACCAGCAACCATCAGGTAAACCTCGTCAGCGTGCTGTGCTAGTATCTGGTTAGCCCTACCCAGCAAATCGCGATATAATCTGCCAATTCTATTAGCTGGCACTAATCCGAGACCAACCTCATTGGTGACGATAATGAAGTTAGCCTTAACCTGATTGATGCAATCAACCAGTTGGTTAATATCAGCTATAACCTCTTTCTCAATAAGGAGGGCATCAATTTTCTCACCCCTAGGGTCGCTGTATTGACTGAAGATGTTATTAACCAGAAGTGTGATGCAATCTACAATCACTGTTTGTGCTTCACCGATTTTTTCAAGAATATGGCTGCCAACATGCGTGCTAACCTCAAGGGTGCTCCAAGTAGCTGGTCTTGCCTTCTGGTGTTCCTCAATACGCTGTCGCATTTCTTCATCGCCAGCTACAGCAGTAGCTACAAAGAGTACTGGTTGGGCTGACTTCAGGGCAAGCTCCCGGGCAAAATCGCTTTTGCCACTGCGAGCGCCACCAATTATTAGGGTGTTTATCTACCTCACCCCCTTAGCTACCTGGTTCTTTAGCCCTCAGTCCTATATCCAAAATCTCTAAAAACCAGTGTTCATCTCTTAAAATCAGCTCGGTTTTCAGGATTTCCATTCGTTTGTTAAACAGAGGTCCGTCAGTGACAAGAGTATGATACTCCCCGGCTTCACCACACGGCGTAATGCTTTTCTTCTCCCGTAGTTTCTCTAAATGCTTGATGAAATCTAGGTCTATTCTTCGCCCCACCCATTCCTCCCCAAGCAAGTCAGCCTTAGTCACAACTACAATCGCCTCAAACCCTAAATCAATAAAGTCTTTCAGTATTTCCCCCTGGTTCTCTCCCCACAAAGGTAGGTGAGGAACAATATCTACTTCCTGACACACCCTCTCCACCCATTGTCGGTGTTCCTCAAAGTCAATATCACCAAAGACGCCACCATCAACCCCTTGTTGTTTGAAAGTGCGGAGCATGCTTTTAAATTCGGCTTCATAGTTATCCTGGGTGGTTCGTCGCTGAACCAGTGGGATTCCCATAGCCTGCGATTGCATCCGTAATACCCCGGCAGGTAGTCCGTGACTACGTGAGCGTTTGCCATCCTCAGTTACCGTGTTGGCTAAATAACGAACTTCTAAACCGCTAACCACCGCCCGATAGCAGGCGAGGCAACTATCTTTCCCCCCGCTCCAGGAAGCAAAAACCTGAGGCATAGCCGTCTCCTGTTATCTCAAATGGGAAACATCGTTTAATAGATTCAATATCGCCCCTTGGGGATATGTATCCAATATGCTGAGTGAAGCTAAATCAAGGCGAATCTGTCGCCAGTGCTGTACTCCTATCCCCGTTAAATGACAAATTAGTAACCGTAGCGGGGCGCTGTGGGCGACAATAAGGATTGTTTCCTCTGGAGTATGTTCCTTGAGTTTCTCCAGAAATTTGCTCACCCGATTATTGAGCTCGTTAATGCTTTCACCACTGGGATACTTTAGAGTGGGACTCCACTTAGACCATGCTTCAGCCACCTCTGGGTAAAGCTGACTAACTTCCTTAAATGTAAGCCCCTCCAGCTCACCAAAATTAATCTCACGCAGCTCAGCACAGATTATAATATCTACTTGGCGGTTAGAGGCAATAATTTGGGCAGTTGCTGAAGCCCGGCGCAGATTACTGCTATAGATAACATCAATCTCTTGCAGTGCTAGGCGGTCACGCAATCGCTCTGCCTGTCTTATTCCGGTAACGCTCAGCTCAACATCAGTCTGTCCCCAGAACCTTTCAGCACTACTTAATTTAGTATCACCGTGTCTCACCAGAAGTAACTTGGACAATTGCCTCTCCTACCTAGGCTATCCCCAATTGAGCTAGCAAAGTAACCACAATGAGCACACTAACCTCAGCCACTTCATTTATCGCACCGTAGGTATCGCCAGTAAGCCCGGAAAACTTACTTTTAAGATAGACCGACATTACCACTGTTGTAACCCAGATAAAAAACATTATCGCCAAGCCAACCAATTGAGCTAAAGCCACCGCCACTGCTAGAGCGATGAGTGTTGCCATGGTGAACCTTAGCCGGCTGGTTCCTTGCTTAAATACCTTGCCTGAACTTGATGACTCGGCAGAGGGGTAGGCGAAAATGGCATAGACCATTGCCCAGCGACTTATTACTGCCATGAGCACCAAAGTCATCATCAGTAAATGCTCAGGAATACTATTCAATGAGACATACTTAACTAGCAGCAATAGAACGACGCCAACAATGCCAAATCCTCCGACCCGGCTATCGTGCATTATCCGCCACCTGGCTTCAACGGTCTTATGACCAGCGATTCCATCGCAAGTATCAACAAAGCCATCCAGATGCAGCGCTCCGCTAATCACCACCAGGGAAACAATCAGCAAAGCGTTAACCACAGTTGAGGGCAAAATGAGTCCGAATAGCCAGTTCAAACCAGCCAAAATGAGCCCAATGATAAGACCGACCACAGGGAAGTAGCCTGCCGAACGCCCTAACTCCTCTGGGCTGACCTCACGCTGCCAGGGTAAGGGTATAATGGTCAGAAATTGCAATGCAGCCAGGAATCTCAACCTTCTGCTCCTTCTTTTTCCGATACACCAGCCTCAGTAAAAGTAGTCATCTCAGCCAGAATCCTGACAGCGGTCTCGGCGAGAAAAATTCCCAGTGCGGCACCAGTACCTTCACCTAGACGCATATCCAAATTGAGTAGCGGTTTAAGCCCGAGATACTTGAGTAACAGCCGGTGACCAGCTTCAGCGGAAAGGTGAGCGGCGATAAGGTAATCCTTCAAAGCTGGGGAAAGTGCCGCAGCAATAAGGGCAGCTGCCCCGGAAATAAAGCCATCAATAACCACTGGAATGCGGTTAGCCGCTGCTCCCAGCATGACTCCAGCCAGCCCGCCAATCTCAAAGCCACCTACCTTTGCCAGCACATCCAGAGGTTGGGTTGGGTCAGGGTGGTTCAGTGCTAAAGCTCTATCTATTACTTTAATCTTGTGTGTCAATTGCTTATCGCTGATACCGGTACCCCTACCAGTTACCTTAGCCACCGGGTTTCCGGTCATAACGGCACAAATAGCACTACTGGCGGTGGTATTACCAATGCCCATATCACCGGTGCCGACTATGTCAAGACCCTTAGCTACCTCGGCAAACACTATCTCAATTCCCGTTTCTATTGCCTTTACCGCTTGCTCAGCAGTCATAGCCGGACCAAGAGCCATATTCCGGGTGCCAGAGCCAACCTTTCTTAATACAAGCCGAGGGTTCGGTTCCAACTCGGTGGCTACTCCCATATCAACCACGATAACTCTGGCACCTATCTGGTGAGCAATAACGTTGATTCCAGCTCCGCCACCAAGGAAATTAGCTACCATCTGGGCGGTAACTTCCTTGGGATAGGCACTTACCCCCTCTGCGGTTACTCCATGGTCGCCAGCCATAGTGATAATGGCTTTGTGCTTGATCTGAGGTATAGGCTTACCTTGAATACCTGCCAGTTGAATTGATAATTCTTCCAGCCTACCTAGGCTGCCCTGGGGCTTGGTCAGTGTGTCCTGCCTGGCTCGGGCTTTAGTCATCGCCTCTTTGTCCAGAGGCTTTATCATTTCAATTGTACGCGTAAGGTTATCCATAATGAATCCAATCATTATAACAGATATTATTCCTCATATTTTAACGCCTGGATTGCATTGACGAGCTTTTGACATTCAGGTATGGCGCGGGGAGCAAGACGAATATATTCAGGCAAGCCAAAGGAAGTGCAATCACGCACCAGAATACCATGTGTGAGCAAAGCAGCACGGAATTTTTTGGCATTCCCTACCTTCACCAAGAAGAAATTCGTGTCTGATGGAAGTGGTTGGAAACCAAGTCGACAAAGCCCATCTACGAGGAACTGCTTTGCCTCTTTAATCTTCTTTTTGCTCTGCTCAAGATAGGTTGTATCCTCTAGAGCGATAGTCCCTGCCTTCTGGGCAACGATATTAACATTCCAGGGCGGACGGACCCGGCGCAGATTATTGATAATCTCCAGATTGGCGACAGCATAACCCAGACGTAAACCAGCTAGGGCATAGTCCTTGGTCATAGAGCGTAAGATAACTACATTACCTTGAGAAATCAGGTCAATAGCTGACCAGCTAGCGTTGACAAAGGCAATATAAGCCTCGTCCAGAATGAGTAGGCTATCCTTACTGACAGTTAGAATTGTTTCAATCTCTTGGCTAGACAGGTATTTGCCGGTTGGATTATTGGGGTTACAGATAAAGACCGCTCTCGGGCAGTGTTGTCTGAGGAGAATTACGGTTTCTTCTGTCCTCGGTGCAAAATTATCTTCTGCTTTCGCCCATTGCTTAATCGGTTTAGCGCCAACGATTTGGCAGGCAACTTCATACTCGCCAAAGGTTGGTTCAACTATCAAGACCGGGTCTCCATCTCTGAAGTAAGTTAAGGCAATCAGGCGGATAAGCTCCACAATGCCGCTTCCAGCTAGGATATTATCTGGACTTACCCTCAGCCTTTCCGAGAGTCGCTGCCGAAATTCGGTTGCCTCGGAGTCAGGGTATCGCTCAATGGCAATAGTATTGAGGGCTCTCTTTACTCTTGGCGGGGGCAGAAATGGATTGGAACAGGTGCTAAAGTCCAGAACTGCCTCGGGAGCGATTCCCGTGGCTTTTAACTCAGCGTAATTAATACCGCCGTGGTGACAGGCTCGTAGATTTTTTACCTCGGGTTTAGGCTGTAAGGACAAAGTAAATTCCTCCTACGGTGAAACATATCAAGACCCAAACCAGTGTGGCTATTTGCATTAGCTCTAACGAGGCGTCAATAGTTTCTGGCACCAGTGGTGTATTTAACTTGCCTAATCTGTAGTGCCCCACCTTCTCCAGTTGCACATTGAGGGCGCCGGCGACTGCTGCCATAGGCCAGCCGGCGTTGGGACTCTCAGTTTTGGCATGCTCAGTGAGGGCAATCCGCCATGATGAGCGTCCATCTCTACGGGACAAAAAGGTAGCCAAAACTAGGAGTAGTGCCGTCAATCTCGCTGGTATAAAGTTGAGTATGTCGTCTAACCTGCCGGTGAGTTTGCCCAAATGCTCGTATTTCCCATGATAGCCTACCATAGCATCTAGGGTGTTGACTACTCGGTAGGCAATAGCTCCGGGGACGCCGAGTAACAAAAAATAAAATAAAGGAGCAATGAAGCTGTCACTGGTATTCTCCGCCACCGACTCCACAGTAGCCGATACCAGCAGAGGCTTTGGCAAACCACAGGTATCACGACTGACTAGCGAGCGCAGTTCAGAGCGCGCTTCCTTCAGTTTATCCTCTAGCAAAAGCTTCTTAACTTCAACTGCGGCTCGCCGTAGTTCTCTTAAAGAAAAGGTGGCTTTAAGGAGCACTGCTCCGATAATCACATAAGCAGTAAGGCTAAGGCTCTTGAGATAGAGAAGCACAAAATAAGTAGGGACGGCAAAGACTCCCATGGTGACCAGCACCATTCCCGACCCATACCAAAATCGAGCTACAGAAGATTGTCCGATGTTACCCTTTTCTAGGAGTGAAGCAACTTTTCCCATCCATACCACGGGATGTACAGCGCGTGGAGGTTCGCCCAAAGCCAGATCAATAGCCAAAGCCAGAAACACTATCAGTAGAATGTCCATAGCGTTAAACTACACTCCCTTCGGGCTTCGCCGATTTGTTATTACCGGCTTTAAGCAGAACTGTAGGGAGACCGTTAAGTGGATGGGTATAGACACAGTTCTCAGCTCCATAGACCTCTTTGATATTACCAGACGTAATGACTTCTTTAGGTGTTCCCTCGGCATGAATCTGCCCGTTATTTATCAGGACTAATCGGTCACAATATTGTGAGGCAAGGTTTAGGTCATGAAGGGCAGCTAGGACTGTCAGGTTATTCTCCCGGCACAGATTCCTAATCAGGTCAAGGATTTCAATCTGACGACCAATATCCAAGTTCGCTGTTGGCTCATCCAGAAGAATCACTTTTGTTTCCTGAGCCAGCACCCGGGCAATAAGTAGGCATTGTATCTCCCCACCGGAAAGTTCACTCACTCTTCGTGTGGCAAGAGAGTGGGTGGCTGTCTTTTCCATGGCTTGCCAGACGATAGCCAGTTCCCTCGGACCTTCATACTGGAAAAAACCGAGGTGTGGATTCCTGCCCATAAGCACTATCTCAAAGGCGGTGAAAGCGCTGGGAAGAAGTGGCATCTGCGGGACTACGCCAAGCAAACGGGCTAAATCCCGTCTTGGTATCCGGGATATATCTTTCCCATCTAGGAGTATCTTCCCTGAGTGGGGAGAGATAACCCGACTTATAGCCCGGATAATGGTTG
>JBHIFE010000011.1:0-23487 GCA_046760985.1 Dehalococcoidales bacterium | reverse complement strand
GAAAGGAAGAGAGGTTTAACCCGCTTCGCCTGCTGGGTGGGCATGAATTGGGCATAAAGCCAGATTGTGCCCAGGGCTAGCCAGATGTAAAGGTAGTGCCTCCGACCAAAGAGCCATATGCCGAAGCTGAGCAGGATGCCAGCTACGATGCTGAGGTGGAGACCGGATATAGCCAGAAGATGGGCGGTGCCAGTACGGATAAAGTCAGTTTTGAGTGATAACGGAATGTTGCCCCGCATACCTAAAAGGATACCCTGAGCTAGTGATGCCTGTGGCTCGGGCACTACTGCGGACAAGGTTCGGGCGGTGTGATTTCTTAGTGAATAAACCCATTCCAGCGGCTTGAAGCCCTTTCCCCTCTCCTGTAGCTCTATTTTAGGGTAGAACATAATAGAATAGATTCCCTGATGAGCGAGATATCCTTCATAATCAAAGTCATTAAACTGGGACGGTGTCTCCAGCTTCCCGTCTACTTGGAGGACATCACCATACTTATAAGTAGGGTATCTGGGCACAAACAGCAGAGCCGTTCCTGATACCTCCTGCCAACCTTTATCCAATTTTATTTCGGTAACTGACAGGTGGAGATGGGTAGTTTTAGCTCTAACCTCAGGGTCTCTTGCCACCATCCCTTTGATTTCCACAATTCCGCGGTCGTTATAGAACTGGAGGCTGCTTTCATTAACCGGGTGCAGACTTGAGTAGGCGTAGGTAGTAGCGGCGAAGAAGGTAATGAGACTCAAACTGGTTAGGATTATTATTTTCCTGCGTTGTCGGAAAAGGAAAAGTAAGGGAAGGGGGATAAGTCCAATGAGGATAAGAATTAAGGGTAGATCAAATTCTGCCCCCAGAAAAATGCCAGCCACCCAAGCGCAACTAAGATAAATAAGTGGCACGAGCCCCGTCCTTTAATCGGCTACGGTAACCAGATGTTTGATTTTCTCGTAGGTAGCAGTACCTATGCCTTCTACTTTGGTCAACTCATTGATGTTATGAAATCGCCCATTTTGCTGGCGATAGTCTATAATGGCTTGAGCCTTGTTTTCACCAATTCCGGGCAGTACTTGCAGTAGCCATGCCTCAGCCCGGTTGATATTTACTTTTTGTGGTGGTTCTTCTTCTCCCACCTTGGGGATGTAGAGGTTGAGTCGATTGAGGTCAGCACCAGCCGAGGTTCCGCCAGCAGCCTGAATGATATTCTCTATGCTATCTTCGGCTTTCAGTGGATAAAAGCCGGGGTTATTGACTGCGCCACTAACGTGGATTTCGCCTTGTAATTCTTGGCTAGGGGATATAGAGATTTCTATAGGCTGGCTTGGGCGGTATCTTGACCAGGTTACTAGGCTACTAACCACAATAATAGCTAATAGGAGAATAATAATCAGCGTTCCGTATTTATTGAGCTTGGTCATGGAAAGCCTCCTGTCATTAGCTGTATTTAACATAACGGGCAGTGGCTATATCCTTGTCCACTATTTTTGCTCAATCTGTGGTTGGCTTCCCGTGACAACTGGCTTAGATTTTAGGTGCCGGTCAGAGTTGCCCGTAGTGCTTCCTCTGATTCGGGGGTGGTAAGAGCTATTATCTGGTCTCCTTGGCGGAGGACAGTAGCCGGAGTAGGCATACGTGGCTTGCGATCTTTAGGGATAATTAGAGCTAATTTGCTTCCTTGCGGTAACGAAAGCTCCTTGACTAATTTGCCTATAGTCGTTGATTCCGGAGGAATTCTTACTTCGACAATCTCCAGCCCTTTATCGCTAAGGGTTAATAAATGCGTTAGTGGATGCGTGGGCACCTCTTTCTCTATGGCTTCAAGGATCATATTGGTGGTGCTTACGGTAACGTCTATCCCCAGTTTCTTAAAGATGGTTTCATTCTGCGGGTTTCTGATGCGAGCTATAGTTCGCGGCACATTAAATTTGTGCTTGGCTACCTGGCAGGCAACTAAATTATCTTCATCATCACCGGTTACTGCAATAAGCATATCAGCTCGTCCGGTGCCGACATCGACAAGAGTAGCTGCCTCACAGCCATCGCCACGAACGCAAACACTACCCAATTCTTCGTTTATGGTCTCGCAGATAGTGGCATTTTTTTCTAATATGAGCACTTCATGACCTTCATTCAGTAGCGCTCTAGCTAGGTAGTAACCTACCCTGCCACCACCGACAATTATGATATACATTTTCCTCCTTAGCCCTCTATCTTTTCCTTTACTAGTTGGGCAAATATTGTTGTTGGGCTGAAGGTTTCTATTCCTAAAGTATTGTATAACTCGTGGCGTAAGGGGTCATATATGCGGCAGATTGCTTTGGGTACATTGAAGATATGCTTAGCAATCTGGGTCGCCATAACATTTCGGTTGTCCCCCTGGGTTAATGCTACAAAGGCATCCGCCTCCTCAATGCCTGCCCTTTTCAGTGCTTCTTCATCAATGCCATTGCCAAGTAGCGCCGTGCCACCAAAGGTAGGTGGTAACCTGCGGAAACTGTAGGCATCAGTATCTAAAATGGTAACCTCGTGCCCATCAGCATCCAGTAATCCGGCTAGCTGAGCTCCGACCCGTCCACAGCCCATAATTACTACTTTCATAGGCAACCCCGGTTATAAATTTTATAGCTGATACAGTATAACTGGGCAGGGAGCGTTTTTCAGTACATAAGGCACCACATGACCCAGACTAAATTGCCCAAAGCGTCTCTTGTACTTGATACCCATCAAGATTAGGTCAGCCCCTTGTTCTACGGCTTCATCGATAATCGCCGGACCGGCATCACGGGCTTGAAGTACGTCAGTATCTACTTCGTAGTCTTGTTCTTCGGCAACGCTCTCTATGTGGTCTAGAACATCTTCAGCCTTTTGAATTTCAGACTCAATTACCGCATCTAGGGGCAAGGCGCGTTTTACCTTGATAGAGTAAATCACCAAAATTTTGCTCTTATCCCTTTTTGCTAGCCGGCAGGCTAGCTTCATTGTCTCATCATCGGCTTCGGTGCCAATTACCGGCACGAGAATCTTGTGAAATTCCATTACTTCCCAAAGTCTATTTTTATTTAGGCTATTATAATCCTCTTATTAAAAATCTACAATATCCTTTTTAATTAAATTTTTCTTGGTTTTTTGGTGCCTGGATTAATGGCATTTGTGCTCTTCGCCGGTAGAGGTAATAAATAATCAGTCCGACCACCATCCAAGCAAGACCAACCCAGCGACTGTAAGATTGGGTAATTAATATAATGAGCCATATTACTGCTAACACCACTAAGCCAATGATGGCGCTTATTGGTAGCTCGCGTCCCTTAACCCTTATATTCCAACGAAGCTTGAAAGGACGCGGCAGTTCTGGTTTTCTGATTCTTAGGCTAAGGATGGAAGCGTGGGCAAACATAAAGGCGAGTAAAGAACCGACGGCATATAATGCTCCCATGTTCCTGAAGACATTAGCCGCAAAAAACCCGGGGGATAAGACGAGAAGGGCGACTATGCTGAACAGAATTATTGAGATGTAGGGTGTCTTAAATCGGGGATGAACTCGGCTAAGTGCCTGTGGTACTAGGTTATGGGTTCCGAGTGAGAAGGCGAGCCTGGAGATGCCGATAAGTCCAGCATTGGTCGCTATGAGCAATATAGTACCGGCTAGTATGGCGATTAGCGGTTTAAGGATAGTGCGTAGTAGTTCCAGTGGAAGGTGGGCGGCAATACCAGCTACGGGGTCTCTAGACCAGTCAGAAGCGAGTTCTGTAGGTGGCATGGCAGACAGGGATACCAGGGAAATGCCAGCAAAGATAACTAGAACAGTAATTATCATCATAACTAGTGCTTTAGGCACCCTTTTCTCTGGTTGCCTAGTTTCTTCAGCCATCTGAGACATGGTTTCAATCCCGGTATAAGCAATGGTGGCTAAAGCTATACCAAGAATCAGGCTCTCTCCGGTTGGCCAGTTATTAATAATGCGGTGAACTAAAACTGGTGGATTGAACAGCAGGATAAAGCCGATAACTACCAGTGAGACTTGAGTGGTTATATCCAGTATGGCGGAGCTTATATTGATAAAAGACGTCTCCCTGATACCAACGACATTTATGCTCATGAGGAAGATGACAATTCCCATGGAAGCTAGAGTGCCAATGATAGCCGAGTCCTTGAATGGTTCCCAGAAGAAGCCTAAATAAGGTGGGATGGTGAAGGCGGAGATGGAGATGGTGACAATGTAGCTTAGCATTAATGCCCAACCAGCGGCGAAGCCAGCTAGGTCGTTAAAGCCGTGCCGAGCGAAACTAGCTGAGCCACCGGCTTCAGGGAGGGTGGCGGTGCCTTCAGCATAAGTAAGAGCGGTGAAGATAAAGAGAATGCCAGCAATAGCCAGTGCTATCGGAGTAGCCCCCATAGCTACTAGGGCGACAATACCTAATGCGTAGTAGATTGAGGAGCCAACATTTCCGTAGCCAGCACTAAATACCGCGGCAACCCCCAGTACTCGTCTTAAGCGGAATCGCTTGATTCTTCGAGGACGGAAAATCCGGTCAGCGGGTTTAGGGTGCCACCTATTCTGCATATTATTAATTTAGAACTACCATTTTATTAATTGCAATGAGCTATTTTAGGCACATTTTTGTTAGGTGTCAACTGGTGGGGGTCTTGACAAATGGCATATTTATGGCTATAATGTATGACATCTGGCATAAAAGCGCAGTGAGACCATGATTATAAAGACGCGAGTTTTTGAGCTGTGCAACGGGAACTACCGGAACCTGTCTGAGTTAGCTCAGGCTATGGAATTATCAGTGAGCCAAGTTTATCGGGTGCGGGAAGGTAAGCGTGGCATCAATCAAAAGTTCATTATCGGGGCGAAAAAAGCTTTTCCCAATTATAGACTTGATGACCTTTTTTATTTGGACTCTGAACCTGGGTTTGGCAACATGCCGGAGACAGTTGTCACCGAACGTTATCGTCACATTGTTCAACAATACAATAGCTTAAGTCTATCAGAGGCGTGAAGATAAGTTGTGGGGAAAGGGGAGCGGGTAGAGGAAAAGTTTATCAGATTCAGAACTGGGTTTCTTCTGGCTCAATTTTGTATAGCTTATCCATACTTTCTAGATGGTCGAGGTAAAGCGTCCCATTTAGGTGGTCTATCTCATGCTCCAGGGCTTGAGCTAAAAGTCCATCTGCTTTAATTCGTATTTTCTTCCCATTTTGGTCAAGCCCTTTAACGGTGACCGATTCGGCACGCTTAACCTGCCCGAAATAACCTGGAACACTGAGACAGCCTTCGCTTATCAAGCGTTCTCCCCTCCTTCGCACTATCTCAGGATTGATTATGGCAATATCTTCTGCTTCGGGTAAGCCAATAACAATTACTCGAAGGGGGATACCTATCTGAGGTGCAGCTAATCCTACTCGCCCGGAATCAGAATGCATCGTCTCCATCATATCGGTGATTAGCTTCTTAATTGAGCTATCAATACTTCTGACCCGTTTTGCTTTCTGCTTTAGTACGGGGTCGGGAAAAATATGAATAGGAAGAACTGCCATCCAATCTCCGGTACTGAAAGTAATGGCTTGACCTGGAATTGGTTCGGTTATAGTTTACTAAACCAAGCTCATCGGGTCAATGTCTATTGTCCAGCCTTGGGGGAAAGGGATTGGCGATAGGAAAGTGGGGAGCTCAGTGCCACGAAGTATGAGTTGCCAGCGGAATTTGCCTCGTAGTCGATGAATAAATGCCGGGGCTGGACCAATTATGCTTAGGTTATCTATTCCTTTAGCGTCTCTTTCGGCAATAAGCCGGTCTCTCATTCTTTCTGTTTCTCTCTGACAAAGAGCATCGCTGGTGTGGCTATAAACGAGTAGGGCTAACCGGGAAAAGGGAGGATTATGAAGCTGGCGTCGATAGGCAATTTCCCTCTCGTAGAAAAAGGGATAATCATGTTTGGCGGCTGCCTGAACGGCATAATGTTCGGGGGAGAAGGTCTGAATAATAACTCGTCCTCGTTGGGAGCCACGCCCTGCCCTTCCTGCCACTTGGCTGAGGAGCTGAAAAGTCCTCTCCCCGGCGCGAAAGTCAGGCAGGTTTAAGCTGGTATCAGCACTAACCACCCCCACTAGGGTAACCGAGGGTAAGTCCAATCCTTTGGCAATCATTTGCGTTCCAATGAGAATGTCAGCTTGGCGGGCACGGAACTTACCTAGTATTTCTTCATGTGAATGTTTACCACGGGTAATATCACTATCCCAACGCAGCTGCCGGGCTCCGGGAAAACTGTAGCTGGCTTCTTGCTCCAGCTTCTGGGTGCCAATGCCCAAGAATTTCATCTGCCGACTCAAGCACCGAGGGCAATTCTGAGGAATTGGTGCTTTATAGTTACACTGATGGCAGATTAAGACGTCTTCAGTAAAATGGTGGGTAAGGGTAACCTCGCAGTGCTTACAGCGGAGGACAAAGCCGCAACGGCGGCATTGAATAAAAGTAGCCCCTCCCCTCCGGTTGAGGAATAGAATCACCTGTCCCCCGCCAGCTACAGCGTTGGTTGTTGCTTGGGCTAAGGAACGACTGAAAATGCTTCTATTCCCTGCCTTAAGCTCATTTTTTAGGTCTACTACCTCGACCTCAGGTAGGGAAGGTCCCTCGGTAGGGACAACTCGCTCCGGAAGGGAGAGTAAACGATACTCTCCCTTTTGCGCATGGTAAAAGGTCTCCACATCAGGGGTAGCACTGCCCAGAATAACTACTGCCCCGGTTAACTCAGCTAACTTTATTGCCACATTACGGGCATGATAGCGTGGTGAGGTATCCTGTTTATAGGTCCATTCGTGTTCCTCATCAATAACGATAAGTCCCAAATTAGGTTGGGGGGCAAAGAGAGCACTTCTGGGACCAATGACCACGTCAAATTCGCCATTTCTGATTCGGTGCCATTCATCAAATTGCTCGCCCGGTGAGAGCTTGCTGTGCAGGACGGCTACTTTTTGGGGAAAACGGGAGGCAAATCGCTCTATAGTCTGGGGGGTGAGGGCAATTTCGGGGACTAAGACGATACCTCGCTTGCCCAGCTTCACTGTCTTAGCCAGCGCCTGTAGATAGATCTCTGTCTTGCCACTGCCGGTAACTCCGTGAAGCAGAAAAATATCTGGATGTTCCTTTGCCTCGCCTGTCAGGCTTTCTTTGATAGATGTTAAGGCTAATTCTTGAGCAGGGGTAAGTTTCAGTGGAAAGGATGGGGTAATACCCTGATAGGAAATCGGCTCACGTTTTACTTCAATCTCTTGGAAGGTGGCTAGACCCTTACCGATTAGAGCCTCTGCCGTTGCCTTATCACAGCTAGCCCTCTGTCTAGCCACTGTCCAGAGTACTGGTTCGCCCTGCTGAACCAAAAAATCGAGAAGAGCCGCCTGTTTGATAGCTCTTTTTTCACCCAGCTTAGCCACCATCTCTCGGGCTTGGCTGGGGGTGACATTGAGACGCAGGTAAAGTACTCTTTTGGGACTGACCTTAACTGGTTCTAGTTTATAGCTTCGGGCTAATAGTCCCTGTTTAACCAATCGGGAGATGATAGTCTGAGCCTTCTTCTTACCCAAACTCTTTTCTAACTTCTTCAGGCTGGTGTTGCCTTGTTTTTGAACTAGGGTAAAAACCTGCTTCTGCTCGGAGGAAAGGGAAGACACATCGTGGGTATCAGGGTTTGGGATTGCCGAGACGAAGGTGAGCGCTTTACGCTCAAATCCCGGCGGTAACATTAAAGCTACAGCGTCAAAAAGGGGCGAGAGGTAGTGCTCACTTATCCAGCGAGCTAACAATATGCGGGCTGGGGATAATAGCGGGTAGGGCTCAATAACATCAATTATTTCTCTGGTTTCTTCCACAGCGGGGTAAGGACTTAATTCTAAAACGATACCCTGCAGTATTTTATCACCAAAGGGAACCCATACTGCCTGCCCTACATCAATGCTTAAACTATGGGGTATAGCATAACTAAATGTCCGGCGCTGGGCTACTGGCGAATTAACACTAACCTCAGCGTATCTCATCCCATACTCCAGGGCTGTCTCTACTTTTGCCCAGCATTAATAGAGCGAAGTCAAGTCATAGCAGTATTATTCTTCCTGAACTTGTTCTGTTTCTTGCTTATCCGGGACTGGTTTATTTTGAACTGGCGCTGCTTTCTTTTCCCGGTCTACTCGCCTTTCCTTTATGCGAGCCGCCTTACCACTACGTCCGCGTAGATAATAGAGCTTAGCCCGGTGTACCTTTCCGTGCCGTATTACTTCTACTTTTTCCACAAGTGGTGAATATAGTGGAAAGGTGCGCTCCACGCCTACACCATAGGCAATTCGTCTTACCGTAAAGTTTGCGTTAGTTCCACCACGTTTTAGTCTAACTACTACTCCCTGAAATGGCTGGGTGCGTTCCCTTCCGCTCTCTATAACCTTAGTGCTTACCTTTACCGTGTCACCGGGGGCAAGGTCAGGAATATTAGGATTCTTTTTGACTTCAATCAGTGACGCCATATTCATTCTATAGACTCCTTACTAGACCGGGAGTGCTTAGAGGATGATGTTAAACGTTCTATTAAATGCCTTTCTTCTAAACCTAGATTAGTCTTCTCCAACAGTTCTGGGCGGCGCTCTAGAGTACGTAGAATAACCTGCTCACGGCGCCACTTGGCAATTTGAGCGTGGTTTCCGGAGAGTAAAACTTCAGGTACTGACCAGCCCCTATATACCTGCGGGCGGGTATATTGGGGGTATTCCAATAGTCCGCTGGCATGGGACTCATCCAGTGTTGAAGCCTCTGAACTGAGAACCCCGGGCAATAGCCTGACCACGGCATCTATTACCACCATAGCCGGAAGTTCGCCACCAGTAAGCACATAATCGCCAATGCTAATCTCATCGGTAACTAGGTGTTCTCGCACCCTTTCGTCAACGCCTTCATAGTGCCCGCAAATCAAAATTAGGTGGCTACATTTTGATAGTTCTTGAGCAACCTGCTGGGAAAAAGGGCGACCCTGGGGAGTGAGCAAAATAATTGGTGGTACATCTTTAGGGCGAATATCTGATTTTATTGACTCTACTGCTTCAAAGATAGGCTCGGGCTTAAGTACCATGCCCGGACCACCACCATAAGGGTAGTCGTCAACACTGTGATGTTTATCATGAGTATAGTCGCGAATATTATGCAGGTTAATACTGACTAGCTTACGGTCAATCGCTCGCTTGAGAATGCTGGTGCTTAACAGGGTTCCGAACATCTCAGGAAACACGGTAAAAATATCAATGCGCATCGGTTTGATTCCTCTCTAAGAGTGCTCAGTTACCTCCCCTTTAATAATTTCAACTGCATGGGGAATGACCGGTAATATAACCTCAAGGCACTCCCCAACTGCCTTTGGGCTACCGGGCAGGTTGATAATAAGACACTTTCCTCTCACCCCAGCCGTAGCCCGACTCAATATAGCTGTTGGCGTGGTGTTAAACGTTCTGACCCTCATTGCTTCAGCGAAACCGGGCACGACCTTATCCACTATAGAAAGAGTTGCTTCCGGAGTAACATCACGCTGGCTCAATCCGGTACCACCGGTGGTTATGATAACATCCAGGTTACCTTCGTCAGCCCACTCAGCAAGCTTGTGGCTAATAACGTCCATCTCATCAGGGACAATCTTGTACTTAACGACATGACTATCTAAAAGAGAGAGGTTATCCCTGATTACCTTACTGCTTTCATCATAGCGCTGTCTGTGCCATCCTTTATCACTAATGGTGAGGATACCGACATTGAGCATAATACTGTCTTTCTCGAAAATCCATTTTACCACATACGGGACATATCGCCAAATCAAGAATTTTCCAGCAATTTTTAACAAATTCTTAGCAAAGGTATTGACAAATGGGGGTAAGCGTGTTATAGAATGTGGGGTAAAAGGTGGTAGATTGTGGGGAATAAGGGGAGGTTTGGGCAAAAAATGTTTTTTGGTGAATTTGAATACAAGATTGACGAGAAGGGCAGGGTGCCGGTTCCGCCCCGTTTCAGAAGGGAATTAAAAGATGGGGTGGTATTAGCGCCAGGGGCGGATAAATGCATTAATGCCTACCCGTTATCTGAGTGGAGAAAGCTAGCCACTGAACTTACTAGCGGTTCACTGACACGTAGCAAGCTGAGAAGGCTAACGCGAGCCATTTTTGCTACCGCCTTTAGTATCAATATGGATGGACAGGGTAGAATCGCCTTACCGATACCACTGCGGGAGCATGCCGAGATTGTGGATGAGGTAGTTATTGCCGGAGCTAATACTTACCTTGAGATATGGAACAAGATTCTTTGGGAAGAAGAGAAGGCTATTAGTCAGGAGCAAGCCTGGCAGATTATAGAAAGCCTGGAGAGGCGTGGTGAGTCCAAATAGACAAGGTTCCAGCCATATTCCGGTTCTACTTGAAGAAACAATCAGGGCATTAGCCGTCCAGCCCGGGGGGCGCTATATTGATTGCACACTGGGAGGAGGCGGGCATGCCCTGGCTATTTTGGAGCATAGTTCACCCGGTGGACAATTATTGGGTATTGATGCTGACCCTGAAGCTATCAAAGTAGCCGAAGCTAGGCTTGAAGCTTATAGCAACTCAATTCTTCTAGTTAATGAGAATTTCGCCAATTTACAGGCTATCTGTATTAAATATGACTTCTTCCCGGTGCATGGCATTCTATTTGACCTTGGTCTCTCCTCTCTTCAACTCAATGCGAAGGGGCGTGGTTTTAGCTTTCAGTATGATGCGCCTTTGGACATGCGGCTTAGTCCTGACCAGGAGGTTACTGCCGCCGATATTGTTAACACTTCCACCGAAGCCGAGCTAGCTCATCTGATAAGAACGTATGGCGAGGAAGGCTATAGCCGCCAAATAGCGCGATGCATTGTGAACGAACGTCCCATAAAATCCACTCTTCACCTAGTTCGGACGATAGAGCGGGCTATTGGCAGGAAAAGGACTAGAATCCATCCAGCCACCAAAACCTTCCAGGCACTACGAATAGCAGTTAATCAGGAACTCGACAACCTTGAAACCGCTCTAAAACAGGCGGTTGACCTCCTCGGGTTTGAGGGTAGGCTGGTAGTTATTAGCTATCACTCTCTTGAAGACCGCATAGTAAAACAGTTCTTGCAACAAGAAGCGAAGGACTGTATTTGCCCCCCAGGTACGCCAGTCTGTATTTGTGGTCATAAAGCTCGCTTGAGGTTAATCCATAAGCGGGTCATTATTCCTTCATCATTGGAGATTCAACTTAATCCGCGTAGTCGCAGTGCCAAATTGAGAGCAGCTGAGTGCATTATTAGTCAGGATGATTGTTATGGAATCACTGAGTTGGAAAGTTTTTTAGCTGAGACTGGAGCTAGAGCCTGGAGAAAGCCGGCTTTGCTGAAGAAGCTGCAAGTGGTCTTTTCCGCAGTCTAAATTAGGTGGAATCTGAAAATATAAATGGAGCTTGGTTAGGCAGGAGAGTGAAATGGAACAACAGGTTATAGCTGGCATTGATACCGGGGTCACTAGCGGATGCACAACTATGGCTGACTTAAAATTGAGAGTGGCTGAGCACATTATTGCTCAATATGGTTTTTATGGAACCGATGAGGTACGGAATATTTTAACCGAAACCAAAGTCGGAGCCTGGAGAAGACCGGCTTTGTTGAAGAGACTCAAGATGGTTTTTGAAGCAGACTAGGTTGGTCCAGAATTTGCAAAGAGGAGGTTCTGAAGATGTAAAAGAAGCAGAGCTTGAGAGGGGTCGGAATCTAGTTAAAAGGAGGGCTAGATGAAAAAACGGAGTATAGCTTCTATTGATGTTGGTACCACTAAGGTATGCACCACCATCGCTGAGGTAAATGATGGCGGTATTATGCGAGTTGTTGGCGTTGGTGTTGCTCCATCGGTGGGGTTACATAAAGGCTTGGTGGTCAACATCGATGAAGCCAGGAAGTCAATTCGTGAGTCAGTGAAGAAAGCGGAACAGGCGAGCAACTATAAAGTAGAATCAGCCTATGTTGGTGTGACTGGGAGGCATGTCAGTTCGCTAAATAATCGAGGGGTAGTAGCTATCACTCGTAACGACCGCGTAGTGCGTCCCGATGACCTGAAGCGTGTTCTCGCCTCCGCCCAGAGTGTCAAAATTCCCAGTGAACGAAGGCTACTTCACGTTATTCCTCGCGCTTATGCCGTTGATGGTCAGGCAGGAGTCAAGAACCCGGTAGGAATGCATGGCTTTAGGCTTGATGTAGAGACACATGTCATTACCGCTGCAGTAACTTCTATCCAGAACCTGGTAAAGTGTATTCGCGGTGTTGGCATAGATATTGAAGACCTTGTCCTCGAGCCTTTAGCCAGCAGCGAGGCAGTATTGACCGAGGATGAGAAGCAAATAGGTATCATACTAGCTGACATCGGCGGTGGCACTACCGATATTGCTGTTTTCAAAGATGGAAGCATCTGGCATACCTCTATTCTGCCGGTAGCCGGCTATCAACTCACCAGAGATATTTCCATCGGTCTGGGGCTACCGTTTGATGTGGCTGAGGAGATGAAGAAAAGATACGGTAGTGTTATGCCAGTTTACGAAAGTAAGGCAGAAACCACTACCGCAATCTCACAAGATGGGCACGGTGTCTCCTATCAAGACCTGTGTGACATTATTCGGGCACGAGTCGAGGAAATCATCAAGCTTATCCTGCTGGAACTGCCAAACTCTGAATATGAAACACTGGTTCCGGCTGGTCTGGTGCTCACTGGCGGTACTTCTAATCTTTCCGGTATAGCCGCGTTGGGGCGTGAGATACTAAGACTCCCGGTAAGAGTAGGCACTCCTACTAGTATATCTGGTATCACTGACACCCTTTGCGACCCAGCCTATGCCACCAGCGTTGGTCTGCTGCTGTGGGCGGTAAAGAGCGAGGGTAAGCAGAACTGGCAGTCCTGGGGATTTCGCGCTGCTTTACGGCGCTTAGCTTTTCGGCTTAGGAAACTGTTCCGCTAGGAAATCGAAGTAATTTCTATAACTAGTATAAAAAGGAGGAGGAGATGGCAAAAACAAGTTTTGTGGCTAATCCAGCCAAAATCAAGGTCATTGGCCTTGGTGGTGGTGGCAGCAATGCTATAACCCGGATGGTCAGGGAGGAAATTCAAGGTGTGGAATTCATCGCCATGAATACCGATGCCCAAGCCCTAGCCATTACTGAGGCCCCAGTTCGCTTGCAACTTGGAGAAAAACTAACCAAGGGACTGGGCGTGGGTGGCGACCATACTCTAGGTCAGAGAGCAGCCGAGGAAAGCCGGGACGAACTCAGGGAAATGGTTTCCGGAGCTGATATGGTATTTATCACCTGTGGCATGGGCGGTGGTACTGGTACCGGGGCGGCACCGATTATCGCTGAAATAGCTAAGCAAAGCGGTTCCCTTACCATCGCAGTAGTTACCAAACCATTCTCCTTTGAAGGTGTCCATCGCTGCCAGGTAGCCAATGAAGGCATTACTCGCCTGTTAGGCAAGGTTGATACTCTTATTATCATCCCCAATGACCGACTACTGGATCTCTGTGACCAGAAGACAGGAGTGGATAATGCTTTCAAGCTAGCTGATGACGTGCTGAGGCACGGCGTCCAGGCTATTGCTGAGGTTATTACCACCCCTGGGCTGATTAACCTTGATTTTGCTGACGTTAAGGCGGTAATGAAGGATGCTGGTCCAGCTTGGATGTCTATTGGCAGAGGGACGGGTCAAAACCGAGCTGTAGATGCAGCTAAGGAAGCTCTAGCTAGTCCCCTATTGGATGTTTCCATTAATGGGTCAAAGGCGGTGCTATTCAATGTTGTTGGTGGTAGTAGTCTCACCCTGTTTGAGGTTAATGAAGCCGCTGACGTAATCAAGCAAGCCGTAGACCCTGAGGCTAACATCATTTTCGGGGTGGCTCATGACCCGAGTATGGATAACGAGGTGAGAATTACCCTGATTGCCACTGGCTTCATTGCCAAGCTGGGACTGACCGGAGCTAGCCAAGAGGATGAGCTTACTCAACTGCTTAAAGGCTTGAAGAGTGAAGAGGAATTAGATGTTCCCTCGTTCCTGCGTCGCCCCCTATTTAGTCATCGACGCCAGACAATAACTCCG
Organism: Dehalococcoidales bacterium; assembly: GCA_046760985.1. Classification (GTDB taxonomy): domain Bacteria; phylum Chloroflexota; class Dehalococcoidia; order Dehalococcoidales; family RBG-16-60-22; genus JBHIFE01. The sequence continues at coordinate 9,339 of JBHIFE010000011.1, read as the reverse complement.
CCTAGTAAACCTCTTCAACCATCCTTGCTGACTCCGACAGAATCCGCCCGGAGTTAAAGTACTCAATGGTTCACCGTTTTGTGGAGTGGTTTACCAGCGAAAGCATCCAGAGGGTGGGCAATAGAACATGAGGATGGACTGGTGTTTGTTTAAGATAATTAATAAGACTGCTTGCAGCGAGGCATGTTAACGTGGCCTCCACCGGAGCCATAAATGGGCAAAACGGAAGGAGGGGTAACCGGAACGGCAACGGGATGAGGTTTGAGGTTTGCCCCCGCTGCGGCAGGAAAGGGTTTTATAAGGTCCGACGCCGCTATGAGCGTTGCCGGTGCTGTCGTTTGCATCGGATACTTCTGCCTGGGCAGGACTTTTAGGCACCTTGAACCTTTAAAGACAAAGTAGCGGTCAATCACTGCTGAGGAGAACCAACCCAACACTTTTATTGACAATTCTATCTCCAGCGGTTATCCTATTAGTGACTTTCCTTTTGATTATATTTGGAATGCGAGTTATTGCTGGCAAAGCGAAAGGGCACCGACTCAAAGCACCCAAGGGAAATGTTACTCGTCCAGCAACGGATTTAGTCCGGGGAGCAATTTTCTCTATCTTAGAAACCATTACCGACGACTGGGAGCAGGTGCTTGATTTATTTTCTGGTAGTGGTGCCTTAGGTATTGAAGCCTTAAGTCGGGGGGCAGGTTGGGTTGACTTTGTTGAACGCGAGCCGCGATGTTGTGATATAATTAGACAAAATTTAGAAAAGACCAAGCTAGCAGCACAGGCTCATATTTATTGTTGTAGTGTAGCGAAGGCACTTTCTTTTCTTGATAAGGAGTATAACATTATAATAATGGACCCGCCTTACTCTAATTCGTCCATAGGTAATCTGTTGGCACAACTGGCAACCTCTAAACTGGTCGGGGCAGATTCAATTGTAGTGGTGACACACTCTTCTCGCCTTCCTTTAGATTCAACTTACGCTCCATTAAACCTGGTTAAAGAGTATCGGCATGGTGATAGTTGCATTGCAGTATATAAAAAGGAGAGCAGACCTTGACTGTGGCTATCTACCCTGGCAGCTTCGATCCGATAACTAATGGGCATCTTGATATTGTTTCTAGGGCGGCTAGGCTTTTTGAAAAGGTAATCATCGGGGTCTATGAGAAACCAAACAAGCATGTTTTCTTCACTGCCGAGGAGAGGGTAGATTTGGCAAGACGGGCGGTAGCCAATCTGCCTAATGTTGAGGTGAAACCTTTCAATGGGCTTGCCATTGATTTTGCCAAGCAAGTAAAGGCGCAAGTTATGATACGCGGGTTGAGAATGAGTGCTGACTTTGAGAGGGAATTTGAAATGGCGATGATGAACAAAAAGTTAGCCCCTGAGCTCGACCTAGTTTGCCTGATGGCAAGTCAAGAGTATCAGTTCCTTAGCTCCAGTCTGCTCAAGGAGGTAGCCTACTTGGAAGGTAACATTAATGACCTTGTCCCTCAACATGTGGCTGAAGCTTTAAGAAAGAAGGTTCGTGGTAAAATGTAGGGATACAGAAAAGCAGAGCTATTACCAAGAATAAACCAATCTTTAGGAAAAGTCAGGAGGTAAATTGTATGGCGTACATGATTACAGAAGACTGCATTAGCTGTGGAGCTTGTGAACCAGAGTGTCCCAATCAAGCAATCACTGAAGGGGAGACAATCTATATAATCGACCCCGGTAAATGTACCGAATGTGTTGGTTCTCATGAATCTTCCCGGTGTGCTGAAGTTTGTCCGGTTGATTGCTGTATACCCGATCCAGCGCATAAGGAAACCCGGGAGCAACTACTGGAAAAGTGGCGTAAGCTACATCCTGGGGAAACCCCGACTGTTACTTAACCTTAATCAACCCTGGGGTTAATCATAACCTAGTTAACTTGTGGGAATATAATCGGGCAAAGTTTCTATTGCCCATGGAGAAGGCTTTGATAAAACCTTAAAGCCTTTTATCTATGTTTATTGGAAGAAAGAGCGCACTGCGTCAAACTCTTCAGGAAGTAGAGCCAGTACCATAGGGAATTGGTCTAATAATAGGGTAGCTAGGCTTGATTCAGCAATTGATCCCGCTATTCCTAAGAACTTAACCCAGATGGCTAACAGGGCGCTGCAGAATATAGCCCCCAGCGCAAAACCAAAGATAGCCCCGCCGAGTCGATTAACCCAACCCAGCATCACTGCTGAAGCTATCGACTTTAGTACCGAGGCGAGTATGCTGGCAATTATCATTACTCCAATCAAGATGGTGGCGAAGGCGACAATTTTAGCTAGATTAGCCTGTGGAATGAAGGTCAGCTGCTCGGCAAGGGCGAGATAGTAGCGCCCAGCCAGGATTACCCCGACTATTACCCCAGCTAGGGATAAGACTGCTTTTATAATCCCAATCCTCAGACCAATCAGAATAGGAATAGCTATGAGCACTATAATAACTATATCAAGCCAGTTCATAGTTTGTTAGTCTCGTTCCTTCTCAATAATTTCGCTAGTGGTTCTATCTCCGCTCTCTAATTTTACCACATTCCTATCATCCATAGTGCAGGGCATCAATGGGGTTTAGCCGGGCAGCTCTTATCGCTGGATACATGCCGGAGACCAGTCCGATAAAAACTGATACCGAGATAGCCAGAATTACAATATCTGGTGATACTAGTGCGTGTATGGTTATTCCCTCAGTTTCTATTTGAGAAATTACTCTTGATAACATCCAGCCGCCGATTATACCAATGCCACCCCCGGTGAAGCTGATGGCGGCGGCTTCAAATAGGAATTGAAATAAGATGTCCTTCCGTTTAGCTCCAACTGCCTTACGAATACCTATCTCCCTGGTGCGCTCAGTCACTGAAACCAGCATAATATTCATAATACCGATACCACCGACCAGCAGGGAAATGCTAGCGATGGCTCCCAAAACTATGGTAAATATCCCGGTTACCTGCTGGAATATGCCAAGTACCTGTTCTTGAGTCATAATGAGAAAATCGTCCTTTTCATCCTCATCGATGCGGTGGCGCTTCCTCAACAGATTTTCAATATCCTCACTGGCGGTGTCTATCAAGTCGGCACTGGCTACCTGCACAGCAATTGACTGGACTCCCTCCTCCCCCCGGACAGTTTGCCGCGGGAATAACCTTGACTGATAGGTGGTTATCGGGATCACTGTCACTGCATCCATGCTAACCCCCATCATCTGCCCACCTTTACGTTCTAGCACTCCGATAACGGTAAAACGGTGTCCGCTGACTTTAACCTTCTGACCGACAGGGTCATCGGTATCAAACAGGTCTTTCGCCACCTTATCCCCCAGCACTATTACTGTTTCTCGAGAAGCTACGTCCTGGTCGGAAATAAATCGCCCTGAAGCCGGGCGGTAATTGAATACCTGCTCAAATTCGGGAGTGGTACCCTCAATTACAGAGGCAGTGCTCTCATCACCGGCGGCTATCTCAACATAGTTTTCCGAGACCGGGCTTACCTCTATTACGGAGGGGATACGGTTGGCTATAGCCTCAGCATCGTCCAGAGTCAGGCTGTAAGTAGCGTATTGTAAAGCCGCCAGTCCTCTCACTCCGGGATTTTGGGACGCCACGTAAATCAGATTTGAGCCCAATTCTTCAAAGGTAGCCATAATGTTAGCCTGTGCCCCTCTGCCTACTGACATCAGAGTGATTACTGACCCCACCCCAATGATGACACCAAGCATGGTTAGCGAGGAGCGCAACTTATTGGCAGCTAGCGACCTTATGGCAATAACAAAATAGTCTATAAACTTCACCGCTAATCTCCTGACAGGTTAATGATATTAGGCTGTCTAAGTAACTTTTTCATCACTGATGACCTGTCCATCCATGAGGCGAATGATGCGCTTGCTTTGAGAGGCAATATCCGCCTCGTGAGTAACGATAACCACAGTGATACCATCTTGGTTTAGCTGCCGAAAAATAGAAACAATTTCGTCAGTGGCGACACTATCCAAGTTACCGGTAGGCTCATCGGCTAAAAGGATGTCTGGTTTGTTTACCAGTGCCCGGGCAATAGCTACTCGTTGCTGTTCACCGCCAGATAGTTCGGTTGGTTTATGCTTAGCCCTGGCGGCTAATCCTACCCGTTCCAATGCTTCCATAGCTCTCTGGTGCTTCTGACGGGTGCCACTATAGATAAGGGGGAGCTCAACATTGGATAGAGCAGTAGAACGGGATAAAAGGTTATACTCCTGAAAGACGAAGCCAAATTTCTTATTTCTCATCTCAGCCAGCTTATTATCATTAAGTCGTCTGACATCAGCCCCGTCAAAGATGTAACTGCCTGAAGTGGGTTTATCTAGGCAGCCAATAATATTCATCAGGGTGGACTTACCGGAGCCCGATGCCCCGATAATGGCAACCATCTCCCCCGGGTCAATAGAGAGAGTTACCCCCCTCAGGGCGTTAACATCTACCTTACCCATTCGGTAAACCTTGGTTATATTTTCCAGCTCAATCATAATATTAACCTGTCATGACTCTTCAGCGTTATTAGAGAAATCCTATTCCAGGCTCCTTGGGTTTGACTCGAATTTCTACCACTACTATCTCCCCTCGGCTAAGCCCGCTAACAATCTCCGTCTCTAAGCCATTGCTGATACCGATAACCACTGGCCTTTCCTCGATTTGGCCGTTTACCATAACCTTAACCACTGGATTGCCCTGGCTGTCTTCTTCAATAGCCCGGTTTGGCACGAGCAGGACATTGCTCCGTTGGTCAATTATGATATCAGCCGAGGCGCTCATGCCAATCTTGAGGGCGGAGTTCTCTGGAACATCAAGGTTTATTTTGACGTTATAAAGCACCACCCCGCCTTCCGTGATTGGCAGTGGGTAGATGGCGCTAATCCTGCCCCTAAACTCTGTGTCAGGCAGTGCGTCTACCTCAATAATGGCTTCCTGATCCAACCTTACCTCCGGCATGTCTATCTCATCCACCTCCACGATTAACTCCATACTGGTGGGGTCAATTAGATGAATGACTGGCTTGGGAGCCATGGTGGGGGTGGGGATAACGTCCCCTTCTTTAACATATACACTAGCCACTACGCCATCAAACGGGGCGATGAGAGTTGCTTCGTCTAGTTGTTTCTGAGCTTCCTCTAGAGACTGCTGGGCTAGCTCTACCGACTGTCGAGCTTGTTCAACCGATTCTTTAGCCACCTCTACTTGTAGCTCCTTTATGACTACTTCCTCGGCTAGTTCATCAAGGTTCTTCTGAGCTTGAGTCAGCGCCATTTCCGCTGCCTCCACTTGTAGTTTGGCTATAGCTACTTCCTCAGTGTCATAGCTTGTTATCATGGCATCCAATTTCGCCTCAGCCGCCTCTACTCTTGCCTGAGCATAAGCCACTGTTTCCGCTGGCAGACCCCTATCTATAACATACTGCAAAAAGGCTTTAGCTTCATCTACTTCATCCTGTGCAACTTCAATCTCTGGCCAGGTATATATGTCTCGGGTTTCATCCAGATGGTGTTTCGCCGTCTTCACGTCAATTTGGGCGTTGAGTAAGGCTAGCTCTAAGGCATCCTTTTTGTCTAGAGTGGAGTCTAGTTCGTATTCTGCCGTTTGCTGGGCTACCTGTGCTTGGGTCAGGGCTAGCTGCGCCTGGGTTAGGGATACTTGTGCCTGGGTTCGAGCCACTTCCAAAGAATAGGTATCAAGAGTGGCTAACACCTCGTCCTTGCTAACCTCATCACCTTCCTTAACATATATCTTGTCTATCCTACCGCCGCTACTAAAAGTCAACCATGCTTCGTGAAAAGCTTCTATATTACCGCTGCCACTAACGGTAACGGTTAAATCGCCCCTTACCACCTCAACCAACTGCTGGCTGATTTCCTCTTCATCACCAGCAAACGGGTTACAAGCGGTAGCCCCAGCTAAAACCAAACCTAGTAAAAGAATGCCTATAATTCTCCATCTTCTCATTTCATAGCCTCCCAAACAGAAATAATTGCATACTACTTATTTCCAGTGGGTTCATTTCACTTGTGCCCCGCCTTTCTTGCGCTCTTGTTCCCAGCGCTCAAGCAGGGCAGGGAATTCTTGTTCGAAAAAGACGTACATATGGTGCATCTCCTCCAGCCACTGGCGATTAGCCTGAGCTTTACCCTCAAGTAGCTCCAGTCCGCGTTCCATGAGTTGCCGAAAGGCTGTGACCTGGTCAAGACTGTCCTTGAGCAGCTGATGTGAAGCACTAGGTTTGATGCGGAAGTAGTCGCGCCGGTGCCCCGGCAGGCTAATTCGCTCAATCAGACCAATCCGGATGAGGAGGCGGGTCATGGTGCTGATTGAACCTTTGCTAGCCATCAGGGCTTCTGCCAGCTCGTTGGTAGTTTGGTGTGGTGAATCGGAAATGGAGAGCCAGCCTAGAATGCGTCCTGCCATTCGGGGCAAACCGCTCTGCTCAAAGAGGAGACCGACCTCTTCCACGAACTGCTTCTTTTCAACCTGTCGTTCGTCATTCATCCCACGCTTCCTCCAAGATAATTTTTAACTTATAATAATTATAATGTTTATCATATATTTTATCAAGATTAAAAATATAGAATTATATAAAATCTTTGAAAATTACTGGGACACTTAGTTAGATTAAGGTAGTAAGTTGGCGATAAGCTGGAGCAGGATGATAGCTACCAGTGGAGTAAAATCAAACATACCCGCTCTGGGGATGATGCGACGCAGCGGCGCCAGAATTGGTTCCGTGATTTTATCCAGAATGAGGGTCAGAGTATTTGGTCTGGTCAGAAACCACGATAGGATAACTCTAATAAAGATAGCTAGGGTAAGGACTTCACACAGAAGTCGGATAAAGCTAAAGAAAAAGGTCACTATTGTTCTCCCAGTTTTTTGGCTTTATCATAAGCGGCGGTAACTGCCTGCATGACCAGTTTGCTGAATTCGCCCTTTTCAAACTGGAGTAGTGCTTCACCAGTGGTGCCGCCGGGTGAAGTAACCATTCTTCGTAACTCAGCAGGTGGCTTGCCTGACTTCTGGAGAAGGTGACCTGAGCCCAGCATTGTTTGGAGCACCAGTTGCTCGGCTACATCGCGGGGAAGACCAATGTGCACTGCTGACTCAATCAGGGATTCAACAAAAAGAAAGAAATATGCTGGACCACTGCCACTCACTGCAGTAGCCATATCAAGATACTTTTCATCGTTAACGTAGATTTCCTTACCAAAAGTGCCAAGAATGGAGCGCACCTGCCCCTTTTGTATTTCGGTTACTCTGGTGGTGGCTGTCCACACACTTATGCCCTCTCCAATCTGGGCTGGTGTATTGGGCATGACCCGAACTACCTGCCTGTGGTCTAATCCGTGACACAAAGTGTTAATTCTTGCCCCGGCAACGATAGATATGACCAGTTGCGTCGGCTTAAGCTGACCATTGAGGTCAGCCATTACCTCGGCTAGATTCTGCGGTTTAATCGCCAGGACCACAATATCACCCTTGTCTGCTACCTGCCGATTATTGCTCGTAGCTGCCACGCTGTACTTCTGCTCAAGATGTCTGCGACGCTCCTCTTTAATATCGCTAACCCAGATATTCTCAGGTGTGCTCAGCCCCCTGTCCAGGATGGCTGATAACATCGCTTCCCCCATCGCCCCACCACCAATGAACACTATCTTCATAATATCCATCCGACTGCTTTCACCGCACTACTAAATTTACTAGTCTCCCCGGGACATAGATTATATTGGCAATCTGCTTACCCTCTAGGTAGGGCTTAAGCCTTTCTCTTTCCAGGGCTAACTGCTTGGCTTCAGCCTCGGTGATGGATACTGGCACCGTAATTCGGTCACGCAGCTTGCCGTTTACCTGAACCACCAGGGTAACCTCTTCGTCTCTAGCTAATGCCTCATCCCACTTAGGCCAACTTTGATTATGAATGCTATAATCACGCCCTGTCTTCTGCCATAGCTCCTCGGCTAGATGTGGGGCGGTAGGTGCTAGAAGCCGCAGTAGGGCACTTATCGACTCTTCCCAATCTGAAGGAGCAACCGCTCCTTTTTCCTTAACTCTGGCTAGGTGGTTGGTGAACTCCATCAATGCCGCTATCATGGTGTTTAAGTGAAGGTCTTCTAGGTCATTAGTTACCTTTCTGATAGTCTGGTGAGTAATACGGAATAGCTCCCGCTGTGCTTTCTGCCTGACGTCAGGACTAACCTTCTCATCTTGGCTGTAACCTCCCAGCACCAGATTCCACACTCGGTTAAGCCAGCGACTTACCCCGCTGATGCCGCTATCATTCCACTCGCCACCCTGTTCCCAGGGTGCCACGAACATAAGGTAGGCACGTACCGCATCTGCCCCTACCTCGGCGACATATTCATCGGGAGTAATCACGTTGCCTCGCGATTTACTCATCTTCTGCTTCTCAGCAATAATAACCCCCTGATTAAACAGGCTACTAAAGGGCTCATCAAAGTCAACCAGTCCCAGGTCTCGTATTGCCTTACTGAAGAAGCGGGCGTAGAGTAGATGCATAACAGCATGCTCAGCACCACCGGTATAAAGGTCTACCGGTAGCCAGTATTTCACCTTATCAGCATCAAACGGTGCCGCATCGTAGTTAGGGCTGGTATAGCGCAAGAAGTACCAGTTGGAGCACATAAAGGTGTCCATGGTGTCCGTCTCCCGCTTGGCTGGAGCTGAGCAACGGGGACAGGTGGTATTGACAAACTGCTCGTGATATTTCAGTGGGGATTCACCGGTAGGGGTGAATTCAGCATCTTCAGGTAACAATACTGGCAGGTCTTCCTCAGGAACGGGAACAATACCACACTTCTCACAGTAAACTATGGGTATTGGTGCTCCCCAGTAACGCTGGCGGGAGATAAGCCAATCACGAAGTCTGTAGGTTACGGCTCGCTTGCCCCAGCCTTTCTTTTCCAGAAAATTGGAGACCGCTTCTATGCCCTGCTCACTGGGAAGTCCGTTAAACTGTGCTGAGTTCACCATAACGCCGGGTTCAGTATAGGCTCCCTCTAGCTCTTCCCCCTGCCACCCCGGCGGAGCTATCACCACCCGTATTGGCAGGTTGTATTTCTTGGCAAAGGCAAAATCACGTTCATCATGAGCGGGCACTCCCATTACCGCCCCGGTACCGTAGCTCAGCAGGACATAGTCAGCAATCCAGATGGGAACTCTTTCTCCATTAAGTCTATTTGTAACATAAGCGCCGATAAATACCCCGTCCTTTTCCTTCTCGGTTGATAGCCGTTCTATTTCACTCCGACGCCTTGACTGAGCTATGTAATCCTCAACCTCGGCTCTTTTGT